>CAMDZU010000024.1 GCA_945910715.1 uncultured Clostridia bacterium | reverse complement strand
GGTTCGTCCGGGAGAAAATATACCTGTGGACGGAGCCGTTTTAGAGGGAAGCAGTGCGGTAGATGAATCTACTCTTACGGGGGAGAGCATTCCTGTTGACAAATCGGTTGGAAGCACAGTTTCCGCAGGAACGCTGAATCAATCGGGCTTTATCCGCTGTGAGGCCACAAGGGTTGGCGAGGACACCACGCTTTCGCAGATTATTCAGATGGTAAGCGACGCAGCAGCAACAAAAGCGCCCATTGCGAAAATTGCAGATAAGGTATCTGGGGTATTTGTGCCTGCTGTTATAATAATTGCGGTGTTAACCGTAATCGTATGGCTTCTCGTGGGTCAGACGGTGGGCTTCGCTTTGGCACGGGGCATATCCGTTCTTGTAATAAGCTGTCCCTGTGCGCTGGGTCTTGCAACTCCCGTAGCTATTATGGTTGGCAGCGGAATTGGCGCAAGAAACGGAATCCTCTTTAAAACTGCGGTATCCCTTGAGGAAACGAGAAAAGCACAGATTGTGGCTCTTGATAAGACCGGAACGATAACTAAAGGAGAGCCGAAGGTTACGGATATTATTCCCGTAGGCGCAAGAAGCGAAACAGAGCTTTTGTCGATTGCTTATGCGCTGGAGAAGAAAAGCGAGCACCCTCTTGCACGGGCAATCAACCGGGAAGCGGAGCAGCAGGGTCTTACAGCAGTCGAAGCCGAGAATTTCAAGGCTTTACCCGGCAGCGGCCTTACTGCAGCCGTAAAAGGCGCTTCCCTTTACGGCGGCAGCTATAAGTTTATAAGCGAACAGACAGCTGTGCCGAAGGAGATAAAGGAAAGGTCGGAGCAGCTTGCAAAAGAGGGTAAAACTCCGCTGTTTTTTAGCTGCGGAGGCGAGCTTTACGGTATTATCGCTGTTGCCGACGTTATAAAGGAGGACAGCCCGGCGGCAATCAGGGAAATGCGGAATATGGGCATACAGGTTGTTATGCTGACAGGCGATAATGAGCGGACAGCAAAGGCAATAGGCGCTAAGGCAGGAGTTGACGAGGTAATTGCAGGCGTACTTCCCGACGGCAAGGAAAGCGTAATCCGCAAAATGCAGCAGCAAGGTAAGGTTATTATGGTCGGGGACGGCGTAAACGACGCTCCTGCGCTGACAAGCGCCGATATAGGAATTGCTATCGGTGCAGGCGCTGATGTTGCAATTGACGCAGCAGACGTGGTACTGATGAAAAGCTGCTTATCCGATGTTCCTGCGGCAATCCGACTTAGCCGTGCAGCGCTTCGGAACATTCACGAAAATCTGTTCTGGGCGTTTATCTACAACATTATCGGTATTCCTCTTGCAGCAGGCGTTTTTATAAGCATACTTGGCTGGCAGCTTAATCCTATGTTTGCTGCGGCTGCAATGAGTTTGTCCAGCTTTTGCGTAGTTACAAATTCGCTGCGCTTAAATTTCTTCAGGCTTCACGATTCCAAAGGGGATCGTAAAATAAGTAATAAAACCAAAACCGAAAAGGAGAAAAAGACTATGACATTAACTAAGACTATGAAAATTGAAGGTATGATGTGTGAGCATTGTGAAATGCACACAAAGAAGGCTCTTGAAGCCCTTGAAGGCGTAAAATCCGCAGAAGTAAGCCACACGACCGGAACCGCGGTTGTAACACTGGAAAAAGAGATTTCCGATGATGTTCTGAAGCAGGCGGTTGAAGAACAGGGCTATCAAGTGACCGACATTCATTGATTGGCTTTACAGCCGTAGAGTCTTTCGCAAAATAAGCTGTTGACCTGATACAACAAACGACCGGAGAAGTATTTCTTTGGTCGTTTTACGCTATCAGGCTTTTCAGCGCTGCCCCGGAGCGGCAGTCTGTATAACAATGCTGTCCGGGTGCAGCCGAACAGTCAGCACGGTGATATAGAGGGCTATGACGAGGGAGAACAATACATCAGCCTGTGGGTACATATTATCGAGGAAACTCCCGAGGGTCAGGCTTATCTCAAATCGGTCAGCAGCTTCAACGAGCATTACAACGGCAAGTATTTTGCCGATGTGGAGTTTATCCCCCGAAACGACAGCGGCGGCGGATATTCCGACAAGGTTAATGCTTCGGTACTGTCGGGAAATCTTCCCCATGTTCTTACGGTGGACGGTCCTGACGTTGCGGCGTATGCGGCAAACGGCATTATACAGCCCCTTGCGGAGCTTACCGAGGAGGAAAAGGGAATCTACCTCGACTCCATAATCGAACAGGGAACGATTAACGACAAATAGAGTTTGTATTTATGCCATCAAAGCTGCATTTCTTTGACAAGAAAACTGAAGAATGTCTTTTCTGAGGAGGAGAACAGAATGAAAGAGATACACTTAAAATCACCAAGGGGCTGGATAAACGACCCCAACGGCTTTATTTACTACAACGGCGAATACCACCTTTTTTATCAGCATTTCCCCTATGCTCCGAGATGGGGCAGAATGCACTGGGGTCACGCTGTCAGCAGCGACCTTATGAACTGGAAGCATCTTGACATAGCGCTGTTCCCTACCAAAACAGATGATATGGACGGCTGCTTTTCGGGCAGCGCTGTCGAAAAGGACGGAAATATGCACCTGCTTTATACCGGTGTAAGATACGACGTTCCCGACCCTGAAAACACCAACTGCTGTCTTAATGACAAATTCACCGCAGCGCAGCTTCACATCTCCTCCGAGGACGGTTACAGCTTCGATAATTTTGAGGGAAAAACCACGGTTATTCCACCGATTACCGATACAAAAATCGGCGACAAAAATCACACCCGTGACCCGAAGGTTTGGCGCGGAAGCGACGGAAATTACTACTTGGTTTTGGGCAGCACAGTTGAGAAACAGGGACGCTTGCTGTTTTACAAAAGCGCCGACCTTGTTCATTGGGACTATGTGAATTATGCCACTGCCGAGGGCTACGGCTGGATGTGGGAATGCCCCGATTATTTTCGTGTTGACGGCTCTGATGTGCTGATTTTTTCGCCTATGGGAACAAAAGACGGAAATCAGGCGGTCTGCACGCTGGTTGATTTTGATGAGCAGAGCTGCTCTATGAAAATCGGCAGCGAGTTTCAGTTCCTTGATTACGGGCTGGATTTATATGCGCCACAAAGCACCACCGACAAGGACGGCAGGCGGATAGTTGTGGCGTGGCTGCGAATGCCCGAGCCTATGGATAACAACACGATCGGAATGTTCAGTATTCCCCGTGTCTGCGAGGTAAAGGACGGTCACATCTTCTTCCGTCCTCACCCCGATATACAGGCGAAATTCACCCGAAGGACGACCTCGCCAAGCGGAATTTATATGGTAAAGGCAAGTCTTTCCGAGGGCGAACAGCTGGACATAGGCGGCTATATTATCCGAAAAGAAAACGGCAGAATAATTGCCGACAGAACCGCCGTTATCAGAAATCACAAGGAACTGCTGAATATATCTGAAACTCCCGTGCTGAACGGCGGTGCGGAAATTGAAGCTTATGTTGACGGAAATATGATTGAGGTTTTCGTAAACGGCGGCGAGTATGTCATCACAAATGCAGTTTACGACCTTTCAGGCAAGGTTATAGGAAATGCCGAGCTGTATGTTATGGACGATACGGAGGAAGAAGATACTTGATGGTGAGGGTTATGGTATAATTGAAGATATATCATAACGATTTTGGTTGGTCGCTGAAATAATTAAGGGGTTAGAAAAATCTATTTTGTTCGACGCTTACAGCCGAGTGCCTCGGCTCGCAGAAAGCCCGATTTTGGTCAGGCTTTATTTTTATGCCTTTCCTACGCTGATTACTTTTTTGTAAGTTAAGACAAAACCGCTTGAACAGTGCGTTCAGGCGGTTTGCTTATGTTCCGTTTAAATCGGGCGGTATATCCTTACCAATATAATAGTATATAAGTGAAACGGAGGGAAAACAGCGGGGTGTAATTCTGAAGGCAAAAAATATGCCCTCCGGCACAAAATTATTTGCACCCCTTATCAAGCAGCTTTCTGTATTCCTCCCAGCTTATTGTTTCGCCGCCCATGCTTTCAAGGTGGTCGGTGTGAAACTGACAGTCAATCATCAGAAAGCCCTTTTCTTCAAGCAGCTTCGCAAAAAGGATAAGCGCCGCCTTTGAGCCGTTTTCCATATCCGAAAACATACTCTCTCCGAAAAAGCATTTTCCGATACAAACTCCGTACAGTCCGCCTCCAAGCTTTCCGTCAATGAAGGCTTCAACGCTTACGGCAAAATGATTTTGGTGCAGGGCAAAATATGCCTTTTCCATTTGGTCGGTTATCCACGTTCCGTCTTTTTCCCTTTTGGCTCTGCATCTGTGCATTGTGTCCGCAAAATCCCTGTTAAGACGTATTTCCGCCTTATGCTTTCTGAAAAACTTCTCCATGGAATGGGAAATATGAATATGAGAGGGTCTTATGATAAATCTTTCCCTTGGACACCACCACATTATAGGGTCGCCCTCGTTATACCAGGGGAAAATCCCGTTGCAGTAGGCAAGGACAAGCCTTTCCACCGACAAATCTCCCCCTACCGCAAGAAGTCCGTCCTCCTCTGCGAGAGTTGGGTCGGGGAAATAAATTTCATTTTCGTCCAGTGCAAAAACAGGCATTGTTACTTTTCTCCTCTGTTCTTTTCTGCGCTGACCCTGAACCTTCCGTCCTCGCCCGAAATAATAAGCCTGCCACCCTGCTTCAGACTGCCGAAAAGAATTTCATCCACAAACAGCGGCTTTATTTCGTTTCGGATTACACGGTCAAGCTCTCTTGCGCCGAATTCACGGCTTATTCCTTTTTCCTTTATAAGCGCCTTTGCGGAGATGTGGGCTGAAAACTCGATTTTCCGTGCAAGCAGCTGCGAGGACAGCTCCCCAAGCTTTCTTTCTATAATGCAGTCAGCCATAGAGTCGCTCATGCTGTTGAATACAACAATTTTGTTCAGCCTGTTGCGGAATTCGGGCTGAAATGTCTTTTTAACCGCCTCCATAACCACGCTTTCGTCACGGTTTATATTGCGGAAGCCTATGCTGCTTTTTCCGAGAAAGCTTGCCCCTGCGTTGGAGGTCATAATAAGGATAACATTTCTGAAATCCGCTTTTCTGCCCTGATTGTCCGTAAGGGTCGCATAATCCATAACCTGAAGCAGAATATTGTAAATATCGGGGTGGGCTTTTTCAATTTCGTCAAGGAGCAATACGGCGGAGGGGTTTTTCCTTATGCTCTCTGTCAGCAGTCCTCCGTCCTCATAGCCGACATAGCCTGCGGGAGAGCCTATAAGCTTTGCAACGGCGTGCTTTTCGCCGTATTCGCTCATATCAAATCTCACAAGCTTTATTCCAAGCTCCTCTGCAAGACTTTTTGCAATTTCGGTTTTGCCCACGCCTGTGGGGCCTACAAACAGCAGACTTGCAAGGGGCTTGTTGTCCTCAAGCAGACCTGCCTTTGAAAATTTAACTGCGTTTACAACATTGCTTACAGCCTCGTCCTGACCGAAAATCCTGCTTTTCAGCCTTTTTTCAAGGCTTGCAAGTCCGGACGCGTCCTCGGTTTTTACCGATTCCGCAGGCACTCGGCATATAGTTGTCAGCACCGTATTTATTACCGATTTATCCACCGTCTGAGTCTTTTTATCGGTTGGGTGCAGCTTTCTGTAAGCTCCCGCCTCGTCTATAAGGTCAATGGCTTTATCGGGGAGAAAGCGCTCGTTTATATACTTTGCGCTCATCTGCACCGCATACTCCATAACGCCCTTTGAGTACTTTACGCCGTGAAATTTTTCATACCTTGCTTTAAGACCCTCCAGTATTTTTACAGCTTCGGCTTCGCCCGGCTCTTTTATTTCTACGTTCTGAAATCTTCTCACAAGGCTTTTGTTCTTCTCAAAATACTTTTTGTATTCCTCAAAGGTGGTTGCTCCGATAAAGCGTATATGCCCGTCGGAAAGGTAAGGCTTAAGCATATTCGAGGCGTCAAGAGAGCCCTCTCCCACTGCGCCCGCTCCTGCAAGATTATGTATTTCATCTATATAAATAACGGGCTTTTCCTCTTTGCCGATTTCAGCAAGCACCTTTTTGAAGCGCTTTTCAAAATCGCCTCTGTACTGGGTTCCTGCCAGCATTCCCCCTAAATCAAGAGCGAAAACCCTTGCTCCCTTAAGAGGCTCGGGAACCTTGTTATCCCTGATAAGCTGCACCAATCCATAGGTTATGGCTGTTTTTCCTACGCCCGGCTCCCCTATGTGGAGAGGATTGTTCTTATCTCTCCTGCAAAGAATCTGTATTGTCCTGTCAAGCTCCGCTTCACGTCCTATAAGGGGATTTACGTCATTCAGCGTATCGTTAAGACAGGGTGCGTACATTTCTGCGCCCTTTGTCTGTTCTTCCTTGTTCTCCGAAAGGCTTTCTTCGCAATTATCGGGAAATGAATCCTCGTCCTCCGTATAAGCGATTTCCCGAAGCACGTCCGCCTCGGTTACGCCCTGCTTTTCCATAAAATAAACCGCATAGCTGTTTTCAAGCTTCCATAATGCGTGAACAAAATGCCTTATGCAGACTTCTTTACTGCTGCTGTTATATGCGCTTTGCGCCGCATTGTTCAGCACATCTCTTACTCCTGCGGAAAATTGCGGCTCAACGCTGTCCATTTTTTCAACGTATTCGTTTATATAAACCGTCAGATTGTCCGCAAGCACGGAAATATTGCCGCCACATTCCTCAAAGGCTCGGGAAAAGGTTTCGTCCCCAAGCATCATCAGCAGAAGAATTTCAGGGGTGACATATTCGAATTTATTATCCTTTGCGTATTGAACGGCTGAATTTATCACATTGAACGCTTGCTCCGAAAAATCCATTTTTACGCCTCCTCTACCGTCATTCTGAAAGGAAAGCCTTCCGATTTTGCACGGGAAAGAGCGGCTCCCACCTTTGTTACCGCAATATCGTATGGGTATATGCCCACCACAGCCCGACCGTTTTTATGAACGCTCATCATAATCGCCTGTGCGGTCACGCTGTCCTTATGAAAAATATCCGTAAGAATTTCAACCACGAAATCCATTGTGGTAAAATCATCGTTAAGCATAATCACATTGTAATGCTTCGGCTCCTTAGTCCTGCTTTCGGAACGCTCTTTTGCCGCATTTTTCGTTGCCATAGCTTCATCTCCTGTTCTTTTTCCCATTCTACCATAATCCGACATAAAAATCAATTGCCCGCAAGGATTAACGTTCAGGCGCTGTAATATTAAGGCAGCACCGCACAATTTACGGCCGCTTAAAGCTCCGTTCAGGTTTTATAAACAAAAAATCCCCGAAACAGAGGAATTGCCGCAAAAGCATTTCCGCCGCACGGGGCTTATTTGATTGTAAATCGCCTTTAAGATGGCCTTAGAAAAAACAGCGGCAAGTCCCCCGTCTTTAACATTTCCTGCCAAAATTCCCTCTTAGCTTTTCAGCAGGTTTTCTCCGCATTCCTCCAGCAGCAGATTGCAGCGCACCACTCCAACCTTGTTTTCAATTGCGAAAATAATCACGCTGTCCCGCTTGCTGCGAGGATAAAGCACCCCCGCTCCCGTCCGTTTAAGAAAGGTCTGGGTCTGTTCAAGATCGAAACCGAAGCCAAAGCACAATTTTATAAGCATATCTCTTGAGGGATTGGTTTTTTCTCCGCTGAAAAGCTCGTAAGTATAGCCTTTTGGCAAGTCCCCTGCCTCAACTATTTCCGAGCGCCTTTTTCCCGATTCCGCAAGAAGTCTGTTAAGATATTCACTAAGGCTTTCCGCAATCAGCTCGTCCTTATTCTGATTTATATAGTCTAAAATTTCTCTCTTTGTTTTAATGCTTTCAAGAAGCTCGTTGGTTTTTTTCTTTTCCATAGCCTACCTCCGTTTTACTTATAATATTACAGTTTTCGGTAAAATTCAATTGACAAATTCCATAAAAATGTTATAATTTATGGGAAATGAGGTATGATATGTCGGAATTGTTTAACAGCTGCAGGCTTGCGGAATTTGAAAGGCTTGCTCCCATTAACAGCGGAAAAACCACCTTTCTTGCAAGAAAAAAGGACAGCGGCGTTATTCTTGTCCTTAAGCAGATAATGCCTGAGCAGGTTTCTGTTTACCGCTTTCTTAAGGAAAAATCCCCCAAAGGCGTTCCCAGGGTGTACGATATAATGGAAATGGGCGGCGGAGTATGCTATATTGCGGAGGAATATATAAGCGGCGAAACGCTGGAAAAGGTTCTTGACAGCACCGACCTTTCCGAAAAAAGAATAAAGGAAATAATTTATTCAATATGTGAGATTCTCATTCCCATACACAAGGCGGGAATTGTTCACCGTGACATTAACCCCTCCAACATTCTTATTTCAACGGACGGCTATGTAAAGCTGATTGACTTCGGCATTGCAAGAGAGGTCAAGCCCTCCGCTTCAAAGGACACTACCGTCATGGGAACAGAGGGCTATACCGCTCCCGAGCAATACGGCTTTGAGCAGACAAAGCCCACCGCCGACGTTTATTCAATAGGGGCTGTGTGGAAGGAAATGCTGCGGCACTGTTCAGACGATTACGAGGGCGGAAGCTATTTTGAAAAATACATAAGCAGATGTATGGAGCTTGACCCGAAAAACAGATTCGGGAATGCTGAGGAGCTTTTGTACGCAACGAAAAGAGGAGCGCTTGACGGCACCATAACCCTTAAGCGGATAATGAGCGCCTTTCCCCTTATGCGGTCGGAAAACAGCGTCAAGAACGGCATTGCGGCGGCAGGATACATTGCCTTTTACCTGCTGATTTTCTTTCTTTTCTTTGACAACATTCAGGACGGCAAGGAGCTTATGCGGAAAATCGCAGGAGTGATTTCTATGTTTATAGTGCCCTTCCTGACAATTGTGAATTGGAAAAAAATCCGCGATACAAACCCCATACTCTCCCTTTTAGGCAGATATGCAAGGACGGTTATTCTTGTATTATTCGTCTTTTTCTGCCTGCTGATGGGGGAAGGCTTTCTGTTTTTCTATTAAAAAATGCAGAAAGTACGCTGACAGAGTACCAATCCGACAGAAAAAAACATTATAATGAACCCGTGAAGATGTTCACGGGTTCTTTTTTATTACCAATGACTTCTTCCCCCGGCAGCAGACGTCTGCCGCCTTAATCCAACGGCATAATTCAGAAAAAACCGCACTGCGGAAAGGAGAAGAAAATGGGAGAAACACTTACAGCAATTCTCGGAATAGTATATCTGGTTTTGGGCTACTGGTCCACAGGCAAAACAATTTATGCCAACAAAATCGTTTTTTCGGACGGATTTACATTCGCTCTGCAGCGATTTTTTCTTGGAACAATGTTCGGCGTTGTCTTAATCCCCATAGCCATAATCAAAACTCTTCTTGGCAGATAAAAGACGGAATAAATAAACGGAGGTAATAATCTATGAACGAACAAGCATCGCCTTTTATTTTAAATTCATCTGCACCGCTGCCCGATGAGCTTCACAAATTCAAAAAGGCATACATTATAGTGCTTATTATTTTTTTGATAGGCTTATTTATACAGAACAGTTCTATATGGGCCGGAGCAATTCTGGCCCTGATAATTGTTTATACTATTGACGACTTCAGAACAAGATTAAAAAGAGATCAGCTGCGCCTTAAAGCCTTTAAATACTCAGAAGATGTTTCCTATGACGAGCTGTTTGAGCTGATACAGCCTGTTCTTGTTTCAAAGTACGGTATGATTGTCAGCAGAGCGGAAGACGGCGGACTGACTGTAACTCACGACAAGTATATGTACGACGTACATATACAGGGAGATAAGTTCACTCTATGGTGGAGAATGTCTTTTGGCGTTGGTATTTTCTCGCCTAAAAAATACAGCTCCTACAAGACGATTATTTCCGATATGGGCATTATCGCTTACACCATACAGCAGGCGGTAAAGGTACAGCCGCGTTCCCATTTAGAATAATAAGCCCTTTCCGATATGTTCACCATTTTGAAAAACCTTTGTATTTGTATCTGATACGAATACATTATATATCCTTTAATGTGTATTGTCAGGAAGAGCCGATAAAAAATACATTTTTGCTGAATATTGATGCAGACATAATGTATCGCAACCGGCTATCCCGGTAACATCCATCCCAAAGCAAAAGTCCGTCAAATGGCGTTCTCAAGCCATTTGACGGACTTTCCCATCTGTATCGGTTACTTCACCGATTGGGTGCAGATTGGAAAGGCTTTGTTGCGGCACATTCACAATTTACCCCTCTGCTCTGCAATACATCAGAGAGTACCGCACTGCTACACGCAGGGCAGTCTGACAGGTACCTCCAAACGGCTTAAGGCAACGCTTTTTATCGGGTATTTTCCGCTTTTAAAGGGCAGACCTTTAAACATATACAACACCCAACGCATTTGTTTTCGTCAATCTGCGGATATTCAAAGCCCTCTTCGTCTTCTTTCATTGATATGGCGGATTGGGGGCAGACAGCATAACAGGCTGTGCAGCCGCAGCATTCTTCTTTTCTGCTGTATAAAACAGGAGTTTTTTCTTTGGACATTATTTTACCGTCTTTCTGATTATTTCTTTTAGACTTTTCTTGATTCCCCATAATTTTTTCTTTATTTTGATCATAATTCCGTAACCGCAGTATTTTCTTGCGATAAAGTCAAAACCGCTGCGGCAAAAATCCGCCCAGAATTCATCACGGCCTTCGGGCTTTGGGAAAGGCGCTTTCATTGTGGGCTGAATACAGTCTTCAAGCTCGGTTTGTTTCCGCTTGACGCTGCTTTTAACAGCGTCAAAAACTTTCTCGCCTTTTTCGTTATTTATCAGCACAAGGGACGTACCCTTGTTGTCGTCAAGCTCGGGAGCCGTTTTTTCAATTCCCCAGTAATCGGCTATTGTAATATCGCCGGGGTGCATAGTCGATTTATAAGGACATTCATAACAGCACGGTCTTAATATAGCGTGTCCATAAAACAGTTCTGTAAAAATACGGCTGCT
>CAMDZU010000023.1 GCA_945910715.1 uncultured Clostridia bacterium | reverse complement strand
GAATTGTCTGAGCCGCCATAAACGGAACATACGGATGAGGTCTTTTTGATTCCGTTGGAATCATTGAACAAGGTGTTGCCCCATTCGGTAAGGCTTGAACCGTCCCATGTATTTGATATATCAAGGTAGTCAAGTCCCGAGCTGTTGCCCTTCCAGGACCAGCCAAGATAGCCTACGCCCTTCTGTTCGCAGTAGCTCATAATTGTGTATTCGTCAACATCACCGTTTGTGTGACGTCCGCCGAATTCACCGATTACCACGGGAACGCCTGTAGAAAGCGCATTGTCAATATTGTTCTTTACAATAGAAGAACTGCCGCCTGCATATTCATACATATGGATTGAGAATACCGTGTTGCTCTGTGGATCGGCATTGAAAACTTCCTTGCCGTAGTACAGAATGGAATCGGGATACTGTCCCCAGCCTGCGCAGTCAACCATAAGCATATTTTTTATGCCTGCACTGCGAAGGGATTTGATTGCGCTCTTGTAGCCCTCAGCCCATGCGCTTCCGTTCCAGGTGCCGTACCATTCATTTGCAATGTTAAGTATAACATATTTTTTGTTGTCATTAAGGAGCTGCTTCATTTCAACCCAGTATTTTACTGCATTGTCAAGGTATGAGGTGCTGTCTGAGCCTGTTGCGTCATGGACTTCAAGGACACAGACAAGATTATTCTCCTTGCAGAGCTTGATTATACTTTCAACCTCGCTGTAAGTGGTCTTGGAGTAAATCTGACCGTCGGATAATACTACTCTGACTGTATTTGCCCCAAGAGCGGCCGCAGCCTTTATGGAGGTTTCGGTGTAGGAGGTGTACCAAGCGTGAGCAATGTTTACTCCACGCATTTTGAACGCATTGCCGTTTGCGTCGCAGATTGCAGTACCGCTGACATAAAATCCGTCGCTTGCCGCAGAGGCGGTAAGAGTTATTCCGTTTACTGATGTAACCAGAATAAATAACGTAATCAACAGCGCAATTACTTTTTTGAATTGCAAAGGGGATTTAACTTTTGTGTTGTTCATAAGAATACTCTCCTTGTCAATTGGGTTGAATGAATAGTTTGCCGATAAATCTTTTTTAAGTTTTATTCAGCTTACCCAGAGTATATATTAACCTAACAGCATTGTCAATTGTTTTTTCGCATTTTTTGGCTTACACTCAACATTTCGTATCAATAAACTATTCTTGTTAATATAATTTGTCATAAATTACAATAGTATTTGATAATGTTTACATTATTTAGTCAATATTTATTTTTTAGCTAAATTTATATTTATCAGATTAACTTAAATAAGCTTCGATTAAGCCGGTATAACAAAATAAAATAAACTGTAATCTTGTCTTTAAATTGCAAAAAACATACTCCGTCAGGTTAAAATAAATATTTTTTAAACGTTTTTGAAGAATAAGAAATGCCTTTTTTATTAAAAACGGGCATAACCTGCTATCTGCTATATATACTTTTAATAATATCATATTAACTTGTCAAAAAGTATTGCCTTTTTTCAAGTTATATGATATAATTATCAGATAAGATTTACTGTTTATGAAAGGTACAAAATTATGGCTAAACAGCGTGTGGCAGTTTTATTCGGCGGTGCTTCAAAGGATCATTCCGTTTCGCTTAAATCGGCATATTCCGTCCTCTGCGGACTTCCCAAGGACCAGTACGAGGTTATTCCCATAGGCATTACAAGAGCAGGCAGATGGCTGTTTTTCCCCGGGGAATACTCTGCAATCCTTGACGGCTCATGGGAAAACGACAGCGACTGCTGTTCCGCTGTGCTGAGCCCCGACCCTATCCATTCGGGCATAATAAAAATTCTGGGCGACGGAGATATGTCCCTTCAGAGAATTGATATAATCTTCTCGGTGCTTCACGGAAAATACGGGGAATGCGGACGTATTCAGGGTCTTTGCAAGCTTGCGGGGATTGCCTATACGGGAATGGAAAGCGACGCTGCAAACGCCTGCACAGATAAAATGCTGACCCACCTTATTCTTGACAAGGCAGGACTTAATACCGCAAAATATTACTATATTGAGCGTGCCTCGCTGAACAATATTGAAAGCGAGCTTGACAAAATTGAGCAGCTTCTTCCCTATCCCCTTTATGTAAAGGCGGCAAGCTGCAGCTCGTCAATCGGCGCAAACTACGTTGATAACCGTGAGGAGCTGCTTGCGGCAATCAAAATCGGTTTTTCGCATCACCACAAGGTAATTGCGGAGGAGGCAATTTACGGCAGAGATATTGCGGTTGCCGTAACGGGAAACACCTACGGTCTTGAAGTAACGCCGCTGGGCGAAATAAAGCCTATCGACAGCATTGTTGACAGCAATGCAAAATATATTGCGAAAACAAGCGAATTTATCTGCCCTGCCGACGTTGAAAAGGAAACGGCGGAGGAAATAAAGGCAATGGCGCTTAAGGCCTATCAGGCTCTTGGATGCAAGGGCTATGCCGTAGTAAGCTTCACACTGGGGGATAAGATTTACTGCAACAAGGTGTGCAACATTCCCGGAATGACCGAGGAAAATGTTTTCCCCAGACTTATGAAAGCGGCGGACTACTCATATAGCGAAACCCTTGAAAGGCTGATAAATCTTGCTGTGGAGGCCCGTGCATAAAAAAGAAAGGAAATGTATGACTAAGGACGTTAATATAACTATAAAGACAGTTCAGAAAGCCGACGAGGAGCAGGACACCACCGAGCTTTTCACGGTGGGAAAATTCAACAAGGGCAGAGATAAATTCACCGTCAGCTACGACGAAAGCGAAGCAACAGGCTTTGAGGGCTGCACCGTCAAGCTTGAAATTACCGAGAATATGGTGACAATGACCCGATTCGGCGAAAAGGTAATGACCAATCTGATGATAGAAAAGGGCAGAAAACACCATTGCCATTACGGAACTCCCTACGGCGATTTTATCGTGGGAATAACCGCAGACGAAATTCGCTCGGAGCTTACAGGCAAGGGCGGCGACATATATCTTAAATACACAATCGACATAAATTCAAGCTTTATGTCCGAAAATGAAATGAGTATAAATATAAAGGAGTGCGGCGGAAATACCGCACAGGAAAGGAATTTTAATGAGCAATAATCTGTTTAACCCAATCGAATCAGCAAAATCACAGGTAAGGGAAATAGTTCTTAACGCATTAGGCAGACTTACGGCGGAGGGAAAAATCCCTGCGGAGCTGCTGCCTGCATTTACGGTGGAAATACCAAACGATATATCACACGGCGATTTTTCCTGCAACGCAGCCCTTGTTTCCGCAAAGACACTTAAGCAGAATCCCCGTGCAATTGCACAGATGATAGTTGACGAGGCTGTTCTTGATGGAACGGTTTTTGAAAAAATAGAGCTTGCGGGCCCCGGCTTCCTCAATTTCTTTGTGGGAAAAGCATGGTTTGCCGAAACGGTAGCCTCTGTTATTGACCTAAAGGAAAACTACGGCAAAACAGACCTTGGCGCAGGCAAGCGTGTACTTGTTGAATTTGTTTCCGCAAACCCGACAGGTCCTATGCACATCGGCAACGCAAGAGGCGGCGCAATCGGCGACTGTCTTTCTTCCCTGCTCCAGTACGCAGGCTACTATGTTGAGCGTGAATTCTATGTAAACGACGCAGGAAATCAGGTAAATAAGTTCGGTCTTAGTCTTGACATCCGCTATCAGCAGCATTTCGGCGTCGAAATCGAAATGCCCGAGGACTCCTATCACGGCGAGGATATTATTGCACACGCTGAAAAGTTCGCCGAAATTTACGGCGACAAATATATGCACACCTCCGAGGAGGAACGCAGAAAGGCTCTTGTTGACTACGCTCTGCCCCTTAACATCAAGGGACTTGAGGACGACCTGCTGAAATACCGCATAAAGTACGACAACTGGTTCAGAGAAAGCTCTCTCCACAGCAGCGGACGTGTAAACCAAATTGTTGAAATGCTTAAGGAAAAGGGCTGTACCTACGAAAAAGAGGGAGCTGTATGGTTCAAGTCCGGCGAATACGGCGACGATCAGGACAGAGTGCTTGTTCGTGCAAACGGCGTTCCAACCTACTTTGTGCCCGATATTGCATATCATTACGACAAGCTTGTTACCCGTAATTTCGATATGGCAATTGACATTCTCGGCGCAGACCACCACGGCTATATCCCAAGAATGAGAGCCGCTCTTACCGCTCTGGGCGTTGACCCCAACAGACTTAACGCACTTATCATGCAAATGGTAAGGCTTGTCCGTGACGGGGAAACAATCAAGCTTTCAAAGCGCTCGGGCAAGGCGATCACACTTACCTCTCTCCTTGACGAAGTGCCAATCGACGCCGCAAGATTTTTCTTCAACCTGCGTGACGCAAATACTCACCTTGAATTTGACCTTGACCTTGCAATTGAGGAAAGCTCAAAGAATCCTGTTTTCTATGTTCAGTACGCTCACGCAAGAATTTGCAGAATTATTGAAAAGCTCGCTTCCGAGGGAATTTCGCCTGCCGATATGCCAATGAGCAAGCTTGTTTACACCGAGCCTGCGGAAATTGAGCTTATCAGACACATTGCTACACTTCCGACAGAAATCAACGAGGCTGCAAAGGAATACAACCCCTCAAGAATTACAAGATACGTTCTGGAGCTGGCAACACGTTTCCATAAGTTCTACGACAGCTGCAAAATTATGGGCGAGGAAGAAGCCGTTTTACAGTCAAGACTTCAGCTTTGCCTTGCCACAAGAATTGTTATTAAGAATATGCTTGACCTGCTGAAGGTCGAAGCGCCCGAAAAAATGTAACTTGGAAAGGAAAAGAAATGGACGACAGTTACCCTGCGGATAAGCCACGATTGTGCGACGGCGCAACAGGAACTTATTTTGCACAGCTTGGATATAAATACGAGGACAGCCTTGAACAGTGGATTCTTCACAACCCAAAGCAGCTTGAGGAATTGCAGAAAGGCTTTATCGAGGCGGGAAGCGGGATAATTCTTACTCCCACCTTCACGGCAAATCCTGCAATGCTTAAAAGGTTTGACCTTGACGAAAAATGCGAGGAAATCAACCAAAGGCTTGCAATGCTTACAAAGGAAAACGCAGGCGGAAAGGCGATTGTTGCAGGCAATATCGGCCCTACAAACATTGCGGTTGAGCCTTACGGCGAAACAAGCTTCACGGAGCTTATTACAATGTACCGCCGACAGGCCGAGGCTCTTGAACCCTATGTTGATATGTACTGGATTGAAACGGTTACTTCCCTTTCGGATATGCGTGCGGCTGTAATTGCCTGCCGTGACAGCGAAAAGCCGGTTTACCTCACAGTCAGCATAAACGAGGATCTGGTTACATATAATAATGAGGTTTCTCCCAAGGCGGCAATGATTCTTTTGCAGGAGCTTGGCGTTGACGCATTCGGAATAAACTGCACCCCTGCAAGCCGTATCAAGGAGGTTATGGCGGAGCTGCTGCCCTGTGCAAAAATCCCCCTGATTGCAAAGCCCTGCTGTGATGTTTACGACGAAAACGGCAAATGCACCAAAACCTCGCCCGAGGCTTTTGCAAGGGATATGGCGGAGCTGCTTGAAATGGGCGTGCAAGTTGTGGGCGGCTGCTGCGGTACGACTGCGGAGCATATAAAAGCGCTGACAGGCGTATTGCCCCGGTATAAGCCATTTAACGGCGAAAAGGAAGAAACGGACTTCATCTTTATGAACGAAACACAGATTTTCTACCTTGAGCCCGAAACAACGGAAATATCCGAGCCTATAAGCTGCTACCCAGAAATGCACGAAGAAATTTCCAATATGTGCGATAAAAATTACGATATACTGCTGGTGGAAATAAATTCGCCCGACGACGCATTTGACTTTGCGAAAAGCGCTCACATGGCAACTCTCCCTGTTATGTTTTTCTCCGAAAACGAGCTTGCGCTGAAAATGGCGCTTATGATGTATCAGGGACGGGCGCTTGTGGACAGCAAAAGCGAAATTGACGAGGAAGTTTTAAAGGAAATCGCCGACAAATACGGCGCTGTTGTTTATTGAGGATTGATATGCATTTAGACGAAAAAACCTTGGAAAGCAAGGAAATATACAAAGGAAAGGTTGTTCACCTTTTCAACGATACTGTTCTTCTCGAAAACGGCAAGGAGGCAGGACGTGACGTTATAAAGCACCCCGGCGGAGTGTGCGTTGTTGCGCTTACAGACAAAAACGAGGTGCTTATGGTTAAGCAGTTCCGCTACCCTCATCATAGGGTCACAACCGAAATTCCTGCAGGCAAGCTTGAATGGGGCGAAAGCCACCTGGAATGCGGAAAGCGTGAGCTGCTTGAGGAAACAGGCTGTGTTTCGGACAGCTTTGAGTATTTAGGCTGTCTGCTGCCTACTCCTGCCTA
This sequence comes from uncultured Clostridia bacterium, assembly GCA_945910715.1. Taxonomy (GTDB): domain Bacteria; phylum Bacillota; class Clostridia; order Oscillospirales; family Ruminococcaceae; genus Ruminiclostridium_E. The sequence continues at coordinate 4,672 of CAMDZU010000023.1, read as the reverse complement.
TGACACGGAGGTAATTCATATGTACCTCGCCCGTGGTCTGCATTATGAAAAGCAGAAGCTTGACGAGGACGAATTTCTCGACGTAGAGCCTGTTCCGCTGGACAAAGCGGTTGAGATGATAATGAACAATCAGCTTCAGGACGCAAAAACACAGATTGCCATATTAAAGGCAAAGCTGCTTATTGAGCAGAAATAAACTCCTCGTAAGCCTCCAGTATTCTTGTTTCAATCTGTCTGCGTGCTTCAACGCTTATTGGGTGAACAATGTCACGGTAAGCGCCCGTTTCATCACGGCGGCTTGGCATTGCCACAAAAAGCCGTTCATCTCCCTGCACTACCTTTATGTCGTGGAGCGCAACGGCGCTGTCTATCGTCAGCGAAACCACCGCACGGAGTCTTCCCTCCTGCAAAATTCTTCTGATGCGAATATCACTTATTTCCATAATGTTCACCTTTCTGATTTGATAAGAATAGCTTTTGCACCTTATTTTAATTTATACATAAGCTGAATATTGCGAGAAATTTTCTCAATAATAAACTGAAACCACATAAAGAGGGCTGTTAAATGGAAGATTTTCTTTCGGGCAAAAAACACATTCATTTTATCGGAATAGGCGGCAGCGGAATGTATCCGCTTGCTCAGATTCTCCATTCAAAGGGTTACTACCTGACAGGCTCAGACAACAACGAAACCGAAACCCTTAAAGCCGTCAGAGCAATGGGAATCCCCGTTTATATGGGACAGCGTGCCGAAAATATCGAGGGCGCAGATCTTATTGTTCATACGGCGGCGATTATGGCGGATAATCCCGAGCTTATTGCGGCAAAGGCAAGCGGCGTTCCCGTAATTGAGCGATCGGTACTTCTCGGACTGGTGACAAGCTGGTACAACAAGGCTGTCTGCGTTTCGGGCACTCACGGCAAAACCACCACCTCGTCAATGCTTACCCACATTTTTCTTGCGGAGGGAATCGACCTTTCCGCAGTTATCGGCGGCAAGCTGAAAGCAATCGGCGGCAGCGGAATTGCGGGAACAAGCGACATTATGGTATGCGAAGCCTGCGAATTTGTTGACACGTTCCTGAAGCTTTATCCCAACATTTCAATAATCCTCAATATCGACCACGACCATCTTGACTATTTCAAGACAATGGATAATCTACGCAGTTCTTTCACAAAGTTCTGCAACAACACCACCGATATTCTCGTTTACAACGGCGATGATGAAAACACCTGTCTTGCCGTAAGCTCAAGCAGTTTCGGCGGCAGAAAAGTCACCTTCGGCTGGAGCGAGGGAAATGACTTTTACCCTGTCAATATCCAGAAGCTTAGCGATTTTGAAACAACCTTTGACCTTATGAGCAAAAACGGCTTTGTGGAGAAAATCACAATCTGCGTTCCGGGAAAGCACAATGTTCTCAATGCCACCGCTGCTTGTGCAGCAGCACTTACAATGGGCTGCTCCAATGAAGCCCTTGTTAAGGGGCTGAAAGCATTCTGGGGTGCAGGCAGACGTTTTGAGCGACTGGAGGAAATCGACGGAATTACCGTTGCGGACGATTATGCTCATCACCCCACCGAAATCGGAGCAACTCTACGCACCGCAAAGTCAATGAGCTTCAAGCGTGTATGGGCGGTGCATCAGCCTTTCACCTATTCACGGACGGCAACGCTCCTTGACGAATTTGCCGACGTGCTGAGCATTGCCGACAAAACCGTTTTAACGGAAATAATGGGCAGCCGTGAAAAGAACACCTACAATATTTACTCCAAGGACCTTGCGGAAAAAATTGAGGGCTGCGTGTGGTTTCCAACTTTTGACGAGGTCGCACAGTATGTTGCGGATAATGCGGAAAGGGGCGATTTAATCATCACCCTTGGCTGCGGCGATGTTTATAAGGTAGCAAATCTCATAATCGAAAAGCTGAAAAACAAGTAAAAAATCCCCTTAAAGCAATAAACCGAGTACGGTTGCTTTAAGGGGGATTTTTTATGAAATTTCGGAAAATAGATTCAAAACTTATTCAAGCAATATTCGTTCGTCACAATACTCACACTCGAGGATATCCCCCGCCTTGCGGAAGCTGTGGGGCAGATACTTTTCAGTTTGACAAATGCACTTTGGATTTGTGCAGGTTACATCATTTCTGATAACGCCAGTAAGCAGCGGCGCTGTTTTTACGTCATAGTTAAGCACCTGCAGAATAAGCGCCATACGGACGTACATTCCGTAATTTGCCTGCTTGAAGTACAAGGCTCTCGGGTCGTCATCAACCTCAACCGCAATTTCATCAACTCTCGGCAGCGGATGAAGAACGATAAGGTCCTTTTTGCCAAGCTTCATTTTGCTTTCATCAAGGCAGAAAACGTGCTTCTGCTGCTCGTATTCCTCGGGGCTTGCAAAACGCTCACGCTGAATTCTTGTCATATAAAGCACGTCAAGCATAGGCATTGCTTCCTCAAGGGTCTTGACCTCAACAAACTCCTTGCCGCTTGCATAAATTACGTCCTTGATATATTGCGGCAGCTTAAGCTGGTCGGTGGAAACAAGGACAAATTTGTTGTTCTTGTAGCAGGAAAGGGCTTTGATTAGGGAATGTACCGTTCTGCCGTTTTTTAGGTCGCCGCAAAGTCCCACCGTCAGATTATCAAGGCGTTTCTTTTCCTCCTTAAGTGTAAGCAGGTCGGTAAGGGTCTGTGTTGGGTGGAGATGTCCTCCATCCCCTGCGTTGATAACAGGACAGTCTGCGGTAAGAGCGGCCGCCTTTGCAGCGCCCTCCTGATAATGCCTTATTACCATAATGTCGGAATAGCCGCTTACAACCTTTGTGGTATCCTTAAGGTTTTCGCCCTTTGAAACAGAGGAGGTTGCAGGATTGTCAAACCCGATAATACCGCCTCCAAGACGGAGCATTGCGCTCTGAAAGCTCATCTGAGTTCTTGTTGAGGGCTCATAGAAAAGAGTACCCATTATTTTTCCGTGACAGGAGCCGACATAAATGTGTGGGTTTTCCTTTATATCGTGAGCAAGCTTTAAAATTTCATTCCATTGCGAAACAGAAAAGCTGTCAAGGTCCACAAGATGAGTGTATTTCTGTTTTTTCATAAAAATTCCTTTCGATTTTAAACGACATAGTTATAAAATAGTCGGTCTTTTGCAAGACCGACTATTGATTTATGCTCTCACATCAAGCAAGCCGCCTATTTCTCCAACAGCAGGAGCAGGCATTTCAGAAAGTGCCTCAACGAACTGAAGCGCATTCTGCTCGGTACTGTCAAGCACCGATTTTACCATTTTCACGCCCAAAGCGTTCTGAACGTTAGCCTGTGCCATCTGCATTGAAAGATTGGCAATATAACCTTCGATTCCTACGCTCATAACAGCACCTCCGTATTTTGTTTATCATTCAACGAAAGATTATCAGATGATAGTCTTTTCGTCAACTTCCTTCTTCAGCATTGTGCAAAGCTCTTCAATGGACATTTTACCTAAATCGCCACGCTTTCTGCAGCGAACAGAAACATTGTGAGCATCAACCTCGTTATCGCCGATAACCAGCATATAAGGCACCTTTTCAAGCTGTGCGGAACGAATCTTGAAGCCGATTTTCTCGCTTCTTGTATCAACCTCAACACGCATACCCAACTTTTCAAGTGCGGCTGCGATTTCATAACTGAAATCATTGTGTCTGTCGGCAACAGGCATAATTGTTACCTGGGTCGGGGACATCCACAGCGGAAGTGCGCCTGCGAACTTTTCAAGGATAAGAGCAAGTGTACGCTCGTAGCAGCCGAGAGAGGTTCTGTGGATAATATACGGAATTTTCTTTGTTCCGTCAACGTCAACATACTCCATACCGAATTTCTTTGCAAGGAGCATATCAATCTGAATTGTAATAAGCGTGTCTTCCTTGCCGAAGACGTTCTTTATCTGAATGTCAAGCTTTGGTCCGTAGAAAGCAGCCTCGTCAATACCGATTGTGTACTTTACCCCAAGGTGGTCGAGGATCTTGCCCATAAGCGCCTGAGCCTCGTCCCACTGCTCGGGAGTACCCTCGTATTTTGCGGTATTGTTCGGATCCCACTGCGAGAAGCGGTAGGAAACGTCGTCACCAAGACCGACTGTTTCCAGCATATACTTTGCAAGCTCAAGACAGCCCTTGAATTCCTCTTCAAGCTGTTCCGGACGGAGAATTAAATGTCCCTCGGAAATTGTGAACTGGCGGACACGGATAAGACCGTGCATTTCGCCGCTGTCCTCGTTTCTGAACAAGGTTGAGGTTTCGCCAAGGCGCATTGGCAGGTCACGGTAGGAACGCTGTCTGTTAAGGAATACCTGATACTGGAACGGGCAGGTCATCGGACGGAGTGCGAACACCTCCTTGTCCTTTTCCTCGTCGCCTAAAACGAACATGCCCTCTTTATAGTGATCCCAGTGTCCCGAGATTTTGTATAAGTCGGATTTAGCCATTAAGGGAGTTTTTGTCAGGAGGTAGCCTCTCTTCTGCTCCTCGTCCTCAACAAAACGCTGTAAAAGCTGAATTACTCTTGCGCCCTTTGGCAGCATAACGGGAAGTCCCTGTCCGATAACGTCAACGGTTGTGAAGTATTCAAGCTCACGTCCGATTTTGTTGTGGTCACGCTTCTTTGCGTCCTCCAGCTTTGCAAGATG
>CAMDZU010000022.1 GCA_945910715.1 uncultured Clostridia bacterium | reverse complement strand
AAACGATTTTTTGCAGGGGTTTGGGGAGCTTTTTTCACGAAAAAAAGCGCCCCAAAAACTGAGAAATCAAAACTCAGTTTACCTCAAAAAAGCTGCCAGTGGCAGGTTTTTTGACGGAATATCTACGAATTTAGTAAATCAGAATACACTTATAAAAACAAGAAAACACTGGGAGAGCTTAATCCGAAAACCGATTACAGAAAGGAAAGCTTATGAATTCCCCCGAAAATAACGAAAAGAATATTGAAAAATTAGAGCAGACAGGAAAAGTTTACACCGACGACGAATCCGAAAAGCACCAATCCAAAATCGACGAGGTTACGAAAGAGCCGCCCCTTGCCTTTCCGAGAAGGGTTGTGGGCTGGATCTGCATTGCGCTGTGGGTTTTCAGCATTGTAATGCTGATGATGGGACAGTTCGACTTTTCCGTGGCAATGCCCTTTATGATGTTCGGACTGGGCGCTTATGCTGCGCTGAATATCCCCGTCTTTATTCAGAAGGGCAAGATTTTCGACATTGTGGTTTGCTGTGCCGCAACCGCAGTCTGCTTTATCGTGGCGGTGGGACTGCTTGTTTACGGCGGCAGTCAGCCGGGCTAAGGAGTGTTTGATATTAACGAGATACAGATAAAATACGACGTGACCCTTGATGAAACGGAAAAGGGCTTTAAGCAGTTTCAGAAAAGGTTCATGCTGAAAAGGAAAATAATCTACACTATTGTTTACGCAATTGTGGTGGGACTGGGCATTGACCTTATTGTAAAAAATCCCCCGTCTGTAATCGGCTATATTGCCACCGCCCTTGGTCTTGGACTTATTGCGGTGCAGTGGGTAAGACCCTATTTCGTCCGCAAAAAGATGATTACCACCTTAAGCGGTCTAAACGAGGAAAGGTACGTTACCACCTTTTTCCCCGACAGAATCGAGGTTGAAACGGACATTATCGAGGAGGAAGAAAAGGAAACGGTTGCTATTACCCGAATGGGCGTAATTCCCGTTGAGGAGGGCAGCGAGGCGGAAAAGGAGCTTCAGGAAAATCCTCCCGAAAACGTCAAAACCGAGAAAAGCATTTATGAAATCGCACACACGGAGCTTTCCTCGGAGGAGCTTGAGGATATGTTCCTGCTTTACGTCAACCGCTCGCTGATTTATATTTACCCCAAGAGATGCCTTACAGAGGAGCAGGTTAAGGCGGTAAGGGATTATTTTGAGGATAAGGATATCTGATAACTGATAATGGAAAATTGACAATTTACAGTCAATAAAGGAAGTAAAATGGAAAACAACAACATCTACCCAAACGAAAAACTTATTCAGACGGACATTGAAGCCGAGATGAAAAAATCCTTCATGGAATACTCCATGTCGGTTATTATTTCCCGTGCTCTGCCCGACGTCCGTGACGGTCTTAAACCCGTTCACCGCCGCATTATCTACACCATGAACGACGCAGGAAACACCTCCGACAAGCCGTACAGAAAGTGCGCCTACACCGTCGGCGAAGTGCTCGGTAAGTACCACCCCCACGGCGACGCCTCAGTTTATGACGCAATGGTGCGCCTTGCACAGGATTTCTCTCTGCGCTACCCCATGGTTGACGGTCACGGCAACTTCGGCTCAATCGACGGCGACCCGCCTGCCGCTTACCGTTACACCGAGGCAAGGCTGTCAAAAATGGCGGACGAAATGCTCCGTGACATTAACAAAAACACCGTTGATTTCGGTCCCAACTACGACGATAAGCTGCAGGAGCCGCTGGTTCTTCCGTCACGCTTCCCCAACCTCCTTGTAAACGGAAGTACGGGTATCGCCGTAGGTATGGCTACAAATATTCCGCCTCATAACCTTTGCGAAATAATCGACGCAATCAACCTTATGATTGAAAACCCCGATGTTTCCGTTGAAAGCCTTATGAGCGTGGTAAAAGGCCCCGATTTCCCCACCGGCGGCATCATCATGGGTCATTCGGGTATCCGCTCCGCTTACTACACCGGCAGAGGAAAAATTATCCTCCGCGGCAAGGCGGAAATCGTGGAGGAATCCACCCACACAAGAATCGTTATCACCGAAATTCCATATATGGTAAACAAGACCAGACTGCTTGAAAGTATCGGCGTTTTAATGCACGACAAGCGCATTGACGGCATTGCAAACCTCCGTGACGAATCGGGCAGGGACGGTATGAAAATAGTTGTGGAGCTTAAGCGTGACGCCAACGCAAACGTTGTGCTTAACAAGCTTTACAGCTTTACACAGCTTCAGGACACGGTAGGCGTAATTATGCTTGCTCTTGTAAACGGCGAGCCGAAAATACTTTCCCTCCGTGAAATGCTGGAGCAGTATCTGATTTTCCAGAAGGACGTTATCCGCAGAAGAACGGAATACGACCTTGAAAAGGCAAGGGACAGAGCCCATATTTTACAGGGCTTTATGCTTGCAATCGACAATATTGACGAGGTAATAAGAATACTCCGTGCCAGCAAATCCGTGCAGGAGGGCAAGGAAGCCTTAATGGAGCGGTTTAAGGACGCAGATATGTCAAAGCTGCTTTCGAGAGCGATGGACGAGCAGTACAAGGACGTTCAGTTTGAGCATATCATAGGTCTTTCCGAGCCTCAGGCTGACGCAATTGTGCAGATGAGATTGGGACAGCTGACAGGACTGGAGCGTGAAAAAATCGAAGCCGACCTTGCCGACCTTATGGGCAAAATCAAGGAATTTATGGCAATTCTCGGGGACGAAAAGAAGCTTACCGAGATTATCAGCAGCGAGCTTGCGGTAATCCGCAAGAAGTACGGCGACGAGCGCAGAACAGCCATTGAGGAGGTAAGCGGCGAGGTTGATATTGAAGACCTTATCCCCGTTGAGGAATGTGTGCTTACCTACACAAATATCGGCTATATCAAGCGTCAGGCGGCTGAAATATACAACATCCAGAAGCGAGGCGGCAAGGGCGTTTCGGGCATGAAACAGCGTGACGAGGACTTTGTGGAGGATATGTTCATTGCCTCCACCCACGACAATATACTGTTTGTCACCAACAAGGGCAATATGTACAAGCTGAAATGCTATGAAATTCCCGAGGGCTCAAAGCAGAGCAGAGGCACGAATATTGTCAATCTGCTGCAGCTTGGGGAGGGCGAGCGCATTGCGGCAATGATGAAAACCGCCGACTTTGCGGAAAATAAGTTCTTTATCTGCGTAACAAAGCAGGGCAAGATAAAGCGCACTCCTCTAAGCGACTTTAAGAACGTGAGAAAGAACGGTCTAAGAGCAATCACCCTTGCAGAGGGGGACGAAATTGCCGCCGCTCATCTTACAGAGGGTGACAGCGGAGTTATTGTTGCAACCCATAACGGCGCAGCAATCTGCTTTATGGAAATGGGCATAAGGAGTATGGGCAGAACCGCACAGGGCGTTAAGGCGATAAAGCTCCGTGAGGGGGACTATGTTGTAGGCGCTGCAAAGGCTTACGATAAGAATATGACCATTCTCACCGTTACGGACAAGGGCATGGGCAGACGCTCCGAGCTTGTAAGCTACCGCTTGCAGAACAGAGGCGGCTACGGAATCCTCAACTACAAGACAAGCGAGGAAAAGGGCTATGTCTGCGGAATCAAGGCGCTGGGAGCTGACGACGACGTTATCCTTATCAGCACAGACGGCATAATTATCCGCTTCAGGGCAAACGACATCCGTGTAATGGGCAGATACGCAACGGGCGTTAGAGTAATGCGCCTTGGCGAGGACAGCAGGGTAGTTGCCTTTACAAGAACGGAGCACGACGATACGGCGGAAATTTCCGAGGTTGAGCAGGCAAGCGAGGAGGAAATCGCAGAGGCAGAGGCTGAGGAGAAGAACGAGGTTATTGTGGAAGAGCCCGTTGACGAAACGGAAGAAGAGCAGGAAAGCGCTGACAGCGAGAATAGTGATGAATAAAAGGGAAGAGCGGTTGAAAAGCCGCTCTTTTACTATGCTGTTTTCAACTTTTCCCCTTTCTCAATGTTCAATGTTGAAAACTTTCAGCGTGTCGAAAAAGTCATATATAAAGTTTTGCTCAAGCTTTTTCAAAAGCTTGCGGGTTTTTAGGGCAGAGCCCTAAATCGCTTTCCGCAGAAAGCGAAAATCCCAATTTTTAAACGATTTTTTGCAGGGGTTTGGGGAGCTTTTTTCACGAAAAAAAGCGCCCCAAGAGTTAGAAATTACAGTCAAGTTTTCCTCAAAAAGGTGCCTGTGGCACGTTTTTGACGGATTGAGTGGAATTGCTTAGCAATTCCACTCTTGGCACGTTTTTCGACGGAACAATGAAAAAAGGCGGAACAAAATCCACCTTTTTGCTGTTTTCAACTTTTCCCCTTTCTCAATGTTCAATGTTGAAAACTTCCCTCAAAAAAGTCCCCCTTGCTTACACAAGGGGGACTTATACTAATAACCACTAAAGCTGTTGACAAAAAATCTTCGCAAAATCCATATACGCAAGATTATGCTCGATTTTTGTACAGTTTTTTATCGGTTATTAGTATTATTTCTGTTATATTCCGAAGCCGCCCATTTCTTTTGTTTTCTCGGGGGCTTTCTTCTGGGGAGCGTTAAGCTGTTCGGACTTGCTCTTTCCCACAAGGTCGTCAATGCTTATTACATCTTCTTCCTTTTCCTTTGCGTTTTCTGCAGAGGAAGCTGCAAATTCCTTGTCTGTCATTTCCACAATTGCGGCGTGAATTTCAGCAGGGGACATACGCTTTGCGTTATCGCCAAGGCGGTTTACCGATTCGTTGTACTTGTCAGCGTTATTGTTAAGCGATGTTTCCGCAGTAGTATAGTTTGAGGAATAGTTGATTGTATCGTCTGCAATGGAAAATTCCTTTGTGCCTGCGTCAATTACGGGGCCGCCTTTTCCTGTGGCAATAAAGTCGTTAAGCTTTCTGTAAGCTTCGTCGGAGTAATTTGCTCCCATTCCTAACGCAGCAATGTCTATGCCTGTAATGGTGCTGCTCAGGTTGTTGTTGTCCATTATGTCGGAAAAGGTGCTTACACGCTGCTGACCCAGGTAATTGAGCGCCATTTTTGATATGGCGGCTCTTTGAGTGCTCAGCTTTTCGTTAGATTTAAGCTCGCTTGGCATTCTTGTGTAGGTTTCGCCTGCAACGTAGTTTGTGAGGGTTCTCATTGACTTTCCGATTTCCTGCAGGGGAAGAGTCTTATAGTAAATGTAATTGTAGAGATTTTTGGATCTTTCTGCTGCTGCGGAAATTGCGGGGTCGGATGGAGCAATGCGGTTTCTGGTAAGGGTATCAACTGCCTGCACAAAGTCGCAGGTCATATTGCCAAGACGGGATACCCAGGGGCCTTTTTCTGCCACCTCTGACAGGTTGTTGCAGTCAATTACGGGTACTTTTACATTTCTCAGCGCTTCATAAGCGTCTGCACAGAAGAGTTCAGCCTTTTCACGCTTCTCCAGGAGGTAATTATTGTACTGCTTTCTTGCTTCGGTGCCCTGTTCAAGCCCCTTAGATTTTGCAAATTCATCATAGCTCTGCATACCGAAGGTCTGTAAAAACTCTGCGCCAAGCTGTGTGCGGAGCTCCTTGTTATCCTCGTGAGTGAGCTGCTCCATTGAATAGCCCTTTGAAAGACCGTAGCAGAGGAGAAGATTTACACGACGGTTTTCCTTGTCCAAATGTTTGAACAGTAAGGAGGGCTGGTTGCTTTCGTTTGTGAAGGTCATTGCTTTATTCAGAGCGAAGTTAAGCTTGTTTGCGTAATTATTCTCGCCTAAGGTGGCTTTGAAGGAATCGTCAAAGAAGTCGTGGTCAAGCTTATGGGTCAGCTCCTTATTTGCGTCAAGCGCCTTTCTCATCTTAATGTTTTCGGCAACCTTTTTTGCGGACTCTGCCTCTGTCGCACGGAGAGCGGGAGCTTCCGCACTTTTATCCACCTGGTTTGCCTTCTTGATTCTGCTCTTTATTGATGGTTCGAAGCCGAAGGTCTGCTTTAACCACTGTAAAAATGAGCGCTTTTCGGTTCTCATTTTGAAGTCGGTTTTTACGGGAACAATAGTTCCTGCCTCAAAGCCGCCCTTTCCGTCGGGAACGAACTTGCTTACGCTGAGGGTTGAGCCGTCCAGCGCCCTTGCGATCATTTCGCACTTTGTCTTTGCGGTTTCAACGGGATCTTTGCGCCGTCCGTCTTTGTCTGAGTAGAAGCTGAGGGGCTTTCCGTCCACCATAATTCCCATTGCCGGGTCAATGTCGGCGCTTTTCAGCTTTCTCAGCTCGTCGTCTGTGTAAATGCTCTGAAGCATACGGTCAATTGTAGCCTCGCCCCATTCAATCTCCGTATAGGAAAGATCGTTCATCTTCTGACTTATAAAGAAGGTATCGGCTGAAATGTCAATAAGGGGATTGTTTTCAAGCACAAGGTTTGCCTGAGTAAGGTTAGGCGCAATGCCCATATCAGCAAAGCCCTTGAGCTGCGTAAAAGCGGAGGACCTTACCGAAAACGCCTGCTTATCGGAATTGTTCATTTTCTTGTAGGAGGATTTTAGGGACTCGTAGTCCTTTTTGTCAATGTCGTCCAATGGCTTGAAGCTGTAGCCCTTTTCCCCTGCAATGGATTTGGAAACGGTGTTAACTTCCTTGCTTACCATTTCCATAAGTTCTCTCATTACGGGAGTTTCGGAAAGCTGCTTGCCTGCATCTCTGTCAAAAAAGGTGTTAACAAGGGAAGCAACAAGGTTGATTTTCTGATTGCTGTTCAGATAGCTTATTTTTGGGGCGGTTTTGGGGTCAGCGCCGTTAAGTCCGCCGATAGTTGTTCTTGCTCTTGCCTTCATATCTGCAAGCTGCTCTTCAAGCTTGGGAGAAAATTCGTATTCCTGCTCGATTTTGCTGCGGAAAGCGTCTGCTGCCTCAAAGGTCTTACATTCGGCAATATCGTAAAGCATAGGAGCAACAACACGTCTTACCGCAATGGCTGCGGCTTTTTTGCTGGGGCTGGTTCCGTTCTCAATCTCTCTGTCAAGACGGCTTATAAGGTTAAAGGCTTCAACGCTGTTGCCTGTTCTTCCCATAAGCTCCTGATTTGCAAAATCCTTAACATTGTAATTTATTTCTGCATTTTCGTCTTCGTAGCGTGCCCTTACCACTCTGTCCCAATGCTTCTTATCCATATTCTGTATGTCGCCAAGAACATAGTCCATAGCGACTTTCATATATTCCTTGTAAGTGTTGATTTTCTTTGCCATAACGTCCTCCGTAAGCAATTTGTTGTGTTTGCCTGTTTATACGCAGGAACGGGAGATTTGTTACACTGTGAAAAGTAAAAAACAAAAAAATCCGCCTGCTTTCGGGGCAGGCGGATTTAGTCTGTATGCTTATTCTTCACGGGGGCAGCGGGCGCAGTCAATGGTAATATCGTCATTTCTCACTTCCGCATTGCAGGTAATGGGGATAGAAACTCTGATTTCCTGTTCAACGGTCAGCAGGCAGGCTCTGCCCTCGTTAATCTGCTCACAGCTTATGCGTGGACAGGAGGCACAGACGGTGGTTGTGTCGCCGATTGTAACAGCAGGTCTTATCTCCAGCGGCGCAGTTACAATAAAGTTGTTTTCTGCGGTTCTGCGGCAGCCGTCGGCAGGACAGTTTGCGTTTTCTACAAATTCCAATTCGTCCATAGCTATGCTCCTTTCGGTTAGTGCTATATTTTATGCAGGAGAGGGTAAAAGGGTTACTTTTTCCTTTATTGCGAAAACCCTTGCAAATCCCTTTAAAATGCGGTATAATAGACGAAAAGCAGTTTTTGTCAGTACGAGATTTTTTATTTGGTCAAAGGCAAAAGAGTTTTTTCACTGGCACGTCGAAAAACGTGCCATGAGTGGAATTGCAAAGCAATTCCACAGAGCACCTTTTTCGAGAATTATCTTGTGTGGATTTTTCAGTTTTGGGGCGCTTTTTTTCGTGAAAAAAGTGCCCCAAACCCCTGCAAAACTTGGTACTATTGCGAAGCAATAGTACATAGTTTCTTGCATTGAGGATTTTCGGATTCTGCGGAATCCGACTGCGAGGAATTTGGCAAGCCAAATTCCTCATAGGCTCATGCCCTAAGAACCTGCCTTGCGTTTTCGCCAAAGGCGAAAACATTAGCTTCTTGAAAAAGCTTGACCAAAACTTTTTGTTCTTTGGCAATGGTTAAAACTTTTTGATAATATTTATAACAGGTACAATTATGGAAAAATATAAACTTGAAAATTATGACGTTATTGTTGTGGGCGCAGGTCATGCAGGCTGCGAGGCGGCTCTTGCAAGCGCAAGGCTGGGCAAGAAAACCGCCGTTTTCGTCCTTAGCCTTGATACAATCGCAAATATGCCCTGCAACCCTTGTATAGGCGGCTCTGCAAAGGGTCAGCTTGTATGCGAAATTGACGCATTGGGCGGTCAGATGGGCAAAACCGCCGACGAAACCTTTATTCAATCCCGTATGCTTAACAGAGGAAAGGGTCCTGCCGTTCATTCTCTCCGTGTTCAGAGCGACCGTATGAAATACCATTCCGCCATGAAGCATGAGCTTGAAAAGCAGGAAAACCTTGATATAAAGCAAGGGGAGGTAACGGCGGTTACGGTTGAGAACGGCGCTGTAACAGGCGTTGAAACCAAGCTTGGGGCAATTTACGGCGCAAAGTGCGTTATCATCACCACGGGCACTTACCTCAACGGCGCAATCCACATAGGCGAAACCAGCTTTCCAAGCGGCCCTGACAGCATTGCTCCGGCAATCCCCTTAAGCGAGAGCCTTAAAGCCCTTGGCTTGAATATCCGCCGCTTTAAAACTGGCACTCCTGCAAGAGTTCACCGCCGCTCCATTGACTTTTCCGTAATGGAGGAGCAGGACGGGGACGAGGATATTATCCCTTTCAGCTTCGACAACAAGCTGCCCCTTGAAAACAAAACCAAGTGCTACATCACCTACACAAACGAGCGCACCCACAAGGTTATTCTTGACAACCTTGATAAATCCCCCCTATATTCGGGCAGGATTCACGGGGTTGGCCCTCGTTATTGCCCCTCAATCGAGGATAAAATCGTCCGCTTTAAGGACAAGGAGCGCCACCAGCTTTTCGTTGAGCCAATGGGACTTGATACGGACGAATACTATTTGCAGGGTATGTCTACCTCGCTGCCCGAATATGTTCAGCTTGAATTTCTGCGGACTATTAAGGGACTTGAACACGTTGAAATAATGCGCCCTGCCTATGCAATCGAGTACGACTGCTGCGACCCTCTGGAGCTATACCCAAGCCTTGAATTCAAGAAAATATCAGGCTTATTCGGCGCAGGTCAGTTCAACTGCACCTCTGGCTACGAGGAAGCGGCGGCACAGGGTCTTATTGCAGGAATCAACGCAAGCCGCAAGCTTGACAACCTGCCGCCCCTTATACTTGACAGAGCCTCCAGCTATATCGGTACTCTCATTGACGACCTTGTAACAAAGGGCTGCGTTGAGCCCTACCGCATGATGACAAGCCGCTCCGAATACCGTCTTATTCTCCGTCAGGACAACGCTCCCGAGCGCCTTACCGAAATCGGCCATGAGGTGGGACTTGTCAGCGAGGAAAGATACAGCTTTTTCCTTGATATGAAAAACAAGGTGGATTCCGAAATTGAGCGCATTAAAACCGCCACAATCCACAAGTCGGACGCTCTCAACCAAATGCTTATCCAAAAGGGAACAAGCCCTCTCGACCGTGGAGCAAGGTTTGTTGAGCTGCTTAAACGGCCGCAGATTTCCTATAATGACATTAAGCCTTTTGACCAAAGCGCTCCCGATTTGCCCCCTGAAATTATCAACAAGGTTGAAATCAACGTGAAATACGAGGGCTACATCAAAACCCAGCTTGAACAAATCGAACAGATGAGAAAGCTTGAAAGCAAGCTGCTGCCAACGGACGTTGATTACAGGAAAGTAAAGGGACTTCGCCTTGAGGCCCAGGAAAAGCTGAACAAGCACAAGCCGCTGAATATCGGACAGGCAGGCCGCATTTCGGGAGTTAATCCCGCCGACGTTTCGGTGCTGCTTATATGGCTTGCAGGAAGGAACAAAAATGATTGAGAAATTCAAAGCCGCAGGAATTGACATTACCGAGGAGCAGCAGGAGCAGTTCGAAAGGTTGATGTCGTTCATGCTTGACTATAATAAGAACGTTAACCTTACACGCATTACCGAACGGGACGAGGTTATTGAAAAGCACTACATTGACAGTATTCTGCCACTTGTTCATATTGATGTTCCACGTGGAACAAAAATATGCGACATCGGCTCTGGAGCAGGTTTTCCTGCGCTGCCAATGAAGATTTACCGCCCCGACCTTTTGTTCACGTTGGTGGATTCCCTGAACAAACGCATTACCTACCTTGACCTTGCCTGCAAGGAAATAGGGGTAAGCTGTCAGCTTGTTCACGGCAGGAGCGAGGAGCTTGGACGAAAGCCCCAATTCAGAGAGCAGTATGATTTTGTTACCGCAAGGGCAGTGGCTGCCCTTAACGTGCTTAGCGAATACTGTCTGCCTTTTGTAAAGGTGGGCGGATACTTTGTGGCAATGAAGGGTGCAGAGAACGAGGTTGAACTTGGCTCAAAGGCAATAGAAAAGCTTGGAGGCAAAATCGAAAGGGTGGACGAGTACACCTTGCCAAGCGGCGATAAAAGGTGCATTGTGCTGGTGAAAAAGGTGAGGGCAACGCCGCCCCAGTATCCAAGGGCGAGCGGGGTAATGGCGAAAAGACCACTATGAAAAAGGGGAGGGGCTGCTCGCCCCTTTTTGATTTACCCTCGACGTGGGGGGTTGGGGCTTCGCCCCTTGCCCCACGTTTTTTGTTTCTGTGTTGTTTGTGGTTTTTATGTTGGTTAAGAGGGGGCTACTCGCCCCCCTTTTTTTAACCCCGTTTTGTGTTTTTGTTTTCATAAGTCGGTTTAGAGGGGGCTCCTCGCCCCCTTGATAGTCTTGGTTTTAATTATTGTCTTGGCTGTAACCCCTCGCCCTTTTCTTTGCCTGCACAAAGAAAAGGGAAAAGAAATGCACCTG
>CAMDZU010000021.1 GCA_945910715.1 uncultured Clostridia bacterium | reverse complement strand
TCCTTTTCGTCCTCATCCTCGTTGAAAAGGTGCTGGTAAGGCTTTGAGGCAAGCTTTGAAAGCTTGGTGGAATGTACAACCGACTGCTTTAAGCCAAGCATATTTGAAAACGCCTTGTTTGCGTAGGTGATATATTCGTCGTGGGTGAATACAATGGGCACGTCGATGCTGTTCAGTAGCAGCCTGAACATAAGCCTTGCCTGAAGCTCGCAGGAAAGCTGGAGAACCTCTATGTAATCCTCCTTGGTATCGTCAATGAGGAAAAGGCTTATGGCTGCGTCGCCGTGGTAAAAGCTTTTTTCCGTAAAAGCAAGGCAAAGCCACTCCTTTTCGTTTACAAGGGCTCTGAAATTTATTATATCCTTTTCGCCCTTCATTACGGGAACAAGCTTTTCCGCAAGCTGTTCCTTTTCCATTTCGTCAATATATACGGAAACATTTTCCACCACGTCAGAGTTCATATCCGCAGGCCATACATTAGGAGTGCAGAAAATTATTCCAAGACGGCTGTCAAGCTGAATAAATCTTACTCTGTCGTATATTCTGGAAATCTGCTTGCTTATAATTTTACGGTGCTCTCTCATATTACGTCCTCCGCAGGTGAACAGAATCCTCCGATATTCAGCGGTCAAATCCTGTTAAACACACTATTTCGAGTTATATTCTAACACAAAATAAAGTGAATTTCAACCTTTAATCAATGATATATATAATTTTTTTTGATAAAAGCGGACAAAATGGGACGATTTCACCATAAAAACGGCTTTCAGCATATTCCTTTTTTATATTTTCCGAATAGCATATTTTACTTGATTTTATCGGCAACCTATGATATAATAGTAAAGTATTTCAGGTTTTTATGTGATATTGCGTTAATTCATAAAAACCGCCGTAGCCCCTCCGTGCGGGGAAACGGTTCTGTATGCACGGAGAAATGGTGGTTTTTATGGCAAAGGTTGTAAAATTCGGCGGCTCCTCACTTGCTGACGCTAATCAGTTCCGCAAGGTTGCCGCTATTATCAAGGCGGATAAGGAGCGCTGCTATGTAGTTCCCTCTGCTCCCGGAAAGCGTTACAGCGACGATATCAAGGTAACCGATATGCTGTACAAGTGCTATGACGAGGTTGGCGAGGGCAAGGACGCTTATGTTTCCTTTTCACCCATTGCGGAAAGATTTAACGGAATTATTTCCGACCTTGGTCTTGCAATGTCCCTTGATACGGAATATGAAACTATAATGGACAACTTCAAAAGGCGTTCAGGCAAGGACTATGCCGCAAGCAGAGGCGAATACCTCAACAGCATTATTCTTGCAAATTACCTCGGCTTTGCGTGGATTGACGCAGCAAAGGGCATTTCCTTCAATCAGAAGGGCGAGTTTGACGCAGACCTTACGGACGCTAACCTTGCGTCAATACTTGAGGGTTATCCCTGCGCAGTAATTCCCGGCTTCTACGGCTCAAAGCCCGACGGCACAATCAAGACCTTTTCAAGAGGCGGCTCCGACTTTACAGGCTCCGTTGTTGCAAGAGCAATCAACGCTGACCTTTACGAAAACTGGACGGACGTTTCGGGCTTCCTTGTTGCCGACCCGAGAATTGTAAAGGACCCTCTTACAATTGAAACAATTACCTACAAGGAGCTTCGTGAGCTTTCATATATGGGCGCAACCGTTCTTCACGAGGACGCAATTTTCCCCGTAAGAAACGCAAGAATCCCGATTAACATCAGAAACACAAACGCTCCCGAGGCAAAGGGCACAATGATTGTCCCCGACGCTCCCGCAGATACAAAGCACATCATCACGGGCATTGCAGGCAAGAAGCACTTCTCCGTTATCAACCTTGAAAAGGACGAAATGAATAACGAGATAGGCTTCCTCAGACGTATCCTTACCCTTATGGAAAACGAGGACATTGCTTTTGAGCATATCCCCACGGGCATTGATACAATGAGCATAGTTGTAAACACAGACAGCTTAAAGGCTCATCCCAGGTTCATTGAGCGTATCTCCGAAATATGCCACCCTAATCACATGGAGGTTGAGGACGGAATTGCAATGATTGCCGTTGTGGGACGGGGAATGAAGGCGAAGAAAGGTACTGCTACAAGAATTTTCGCCGCTCTTTCCCACGCAAACATAAATATCCGTATGATTGACCAGGGCTCCAGCGAGCTTAACATTATTATCGGTATAAAGGAAGATGACTTTGAAAAGGCAATTGAAGTTATCTACGATATGTTTATTTTATCCGAATAAGATGTAAGACAAAGACAAAACCGAGTCCGAAAGGGAGCCGCTCTCTTTCGGACTGCTGTTTTCAGGGGAAACCTATGAAAGGAAAAGCCATGAGTATTGCTGACAAGCTTTTTATTGAGAATTGCAGAGATATAATCGAAAACGGCGTATGGGACACCGACCTTAACGTAAGGCCAAAATGGGAGGACGGCACTCCTGCTCATACGGTAAAAAAGTTCGGTATGATAAACCGCTACAATTTGCAGGAGGAATTTCCCGTAATGACCCTCCGCAGAGTTTATTACCGCTCCGCAATTGAGGAAATACTGTGGATTTATCAGCAGAAGTCCAACGACGTCCGCAAACTTTCCACCCATATATGGGACGCATGGGCGGACGAAAACCATACCATAGGCAAGGCTTACGGCTATCAGCTTGGAGTAAAGCACAAGTACCCCGAGGGAATGTTCGACCAGGTTGACCGTGTGCTGTACGATTTAAAGAACAATCCTGCCAGCCGCCGCATTATGACCAATACCTACAACCATCACGATTTGTCGGAAATGGGTCTTGCCCCCTGCGCCTACTCAATGACCTTCAACGTAACGGGCAACAAGCTCAACGCCATACTCAACCAGCGCTCCCAGGATATGCTTACCGCAAACAACTGGAATGTGTGCCAGTATGCCGCATTGCTGATTATGTTTGCCAAGGCAAGCGGACTTGAGGCAGGAGAACTTGTCCACGTTGTTGCGGACGCTCATATTTACGACAGACACGTTGAAATCGTTAAGCGGCTTATTGAAAAAGAGCCTTACCCTGCGCCGAAAATGGTAGTGGAGGATATAACCGACTTCTACAAGTTCACCAAAAACAGCTTTACCCTTGAAAATTACAAGTACCACGAATTCAGCGAGAAAATTCCCGTAGCCATTTGATACTAATAACCAATTAACCTATGGAAAATACAACGGTTATAATACGTCCACTCTGCGTCAAACAACCTTGACAGGCACCAGCCTGCCTGCGGTCGTTTTCCTTGATTGGGCGTATTCTACCCGCCGTCTTTATCCATAGAACAATCGGTTATTAGTATCTCAGAAAGGACTCACAATGAAAATCATAGTTGCCGCCGACAATAAATGGGGAATAGGAAAGGACAACAACCTCCTTGCAAGACTTCCCGAGGATATGAAAAGATTCCGTGAGATAACCACGGGAAACACAATCGTTATGGGCAGCAGAACCTATATGAGCTTCCCCAGACGTCCTCTCCCCGACAGGGTAAACCTTGTTATAACCTCAAAGCCGAGCCTTTACCCCGAGGTAAGGTGCTTTGAAAGCATTGACGCTTTTCTCGCCTTCGCAAAGGAATGTGATGAGGAAATTTACGTCTGCGGCGGCGGAATGGTTTACAGGGAGCTGCTGCCCTACTGCGAAAAGGCGGTGGTTACAAGAGTGCTCCACGATTTTGAGGCGGATACCTTTTTCCCCAATCTTGACGAGGATAAGGACTGGGAAATTGCCGGAATGTCGGAAATTGCCGAAACAAACGGATTTAACATTCAGTTTGTGGATTATGTGAATAAAAATGTGAAAAGTATATAGCAGTGCAGCCTTTATACACACGGTATAAAGGCTGCAATTTTTATGGCTGAAATAAAACTTATGGTAAAATTTTACTCACGGGTTTCAAAATAACTGCGAAACAAAGCCGTTTTCTGCTTTATGATTTGTCAATGTTGCGAAACAGTGAAACGGTAAATTGTAACCCATTGGATAATTTTGCACAAAAAATTACCTTAATGTTTGTCACAGACAGTAATTGAATTGACAAGGGCAGTATGATATAATAATTGTATATCTATGTATATATAAATATATAGAATTTAGTTAAAAGAGTGGGGGTTGACATTAGTGGCTTCATTTACCTACGTTGCCAGCGACATCAACGGCAGAACCATCCGAGGCAAAGAAACAGCCGACGACTACCAGCAGCTTATTGAAAAGCTGAAGGAAAAAAACCTTTTCTGCACTTCCTATACGGAGCTTGTGGAAAAGGAGGAAAAAGCAAGATACAAGTTCAAGACAAAGGATCTTGCATTCCTGTGCAGACAGCTCAGCTCAATGCTTACTTCCGGTATCAGCATTGTAAGAGCCCTCAATATCCTCTACACACAGCAGGAGGATAAAAAGATGAAGGCAGTTCTGCTGGAGATTTACGAGGACGTTCAGAGAGGCCGTTCCTTCTCCGAGTCGGTTGCCTCAAAAAAAGGCGTTTTCCCTATGTTCTTCGTGAGCATGGTGGCTGCGGGCGAGGCTTCAGGTAATCTGGATATGATTATGCAGCGTGTTTCCGACCATTATGCAAAGGAAAACAAAATCAACAACAAAATCAAGAGCTCAATGACCTATCCTATCGTTCTTCTTGTAATGATGCTGATTATTATGCTTGCGCTGTTTACCTTCATTCTGCCTATGTTTATGGATATGTTCAGTTCGCCTGACGAAATTCCGGCTCTTACAAAGGCTATGATGGACTTCTCCGACTTCCTCAAGGAAAAATGGTATATCTGTATCGCAATCGTTGTTGCGCTGGTTTTCGCAGTCAGAATATTGCTGAAAAC
This sequence comes from uncultured Clostridia bacterium, assembly GCA_945910715.1. Taxonomy (GTDB): domain Bacteria; phylum Bacillota; class Clostridia; order Oscillospirales; family Ruminococcaceae; genus Ruminiclostridium_E. The sequence goes on along the minus strand of CAMDZU010000021.1, from coordinate 6,243 downwards.
TCCAAGTACCCGTCTTAAATACGACGAGCTGCTCTGCAAAATGCCCAAGGTGGGCAAGCTGATGAAGACCATTTACACCTCCCGTTTCGCAAGAACGATGTCCAACCTGTTCTCTTCGGGTATGCAGATGGTTGAGTGTATCGAAAAATCCGTCAGCACACTGGGCAATTCCTATATCGAAAAGGTTTTCAGGGAACAGGTAATCGAGGACGTAAAACAGGGTGAATCCCTTTCAAACGCAGTTACCAAGACAAACATCTTCGAGGGTATCTTCACCTCCATTATCTACGTCGGTGAGGAATCAGGTACTCTTGACGATATTCTTGCAAAGACAGCCGACTATTACGACGAAGAAGCGGATACCGCTATTTCAAAGCTGGTTGGACTTATGGAGCCTATGCTGATTATCGTTCTCGGTATCGGCGTCGGCCTTGTAGTTGCCAGCGTACTCCCTGCACTTTACGGCTCCTTCGGCGCAGTTGCAAACTAATACCGCAAAAAATAAATTCAAAAACAGAGGTGCAATATGTTATCAATTGACATTACCGATAAACAGATAAAAATGGTTCGCGGCGTCCTTGCAGGAAACAAGATCAGAGTTATCGACGCCGACACAAGAGATTTGCCCCAGGGCAGCGTGGTTAGCGGCTATATTGCCGATATTCCTATGGTTGCCAGCGAAATCACCGATATTCTCAACTCCAAGAATATAAAGGAAAAGGAAGCAATCGTCTGCGTAAACTCCAGCTACATTCTGTATAAGGAGCTTATGCTGCCAAAGCCCAAGAAGCTGACCAACTCCGCCGCAATCGAGGCTATGATTCAGGCCAATATGGGTATCTCCAACGATTACAACATTTCCTACTCAATCACGGGCGAGGCTACCGACGAGGACGGCAAGCACATGATAAAGCTTATGGCTACCGCCTGCCCCCAGAGAATGATCGACGGCTATGTAAAGCTGTTCTCTCACGTTGGAATTTCCCTTTCACAGATCAACATTTCCAACAACTGTATCACAAGACTTATCCTCAACAGCTCCCGTCTTGAGGCTTCAATGCCCCTTATGCTGGTGCAGATTGACACAGACTTCCTCAACATCAACCTGTACGAGGACAATCAGCTTACCTTCTCCCGCTACATCAAGATTGACAAGATGGATTACAACAACGATCCGGATTACGTTAATCAGGCGGTTTATGATAACCTGTTCCGTATGATTCAGTTCACCTCCTCAAGAAAGGACGCAAAGCCTCTCAAGGAGATTATGTTCTACGGCGTTATTAACGACTTTATTGCTCTTACAAACGCAATTTCCTCCTTTAACGTTCCTGCTCATATCCTTACGATCCCAAGCAAGATCGTTACAATGTGCGAGCTTGACTTCTCCAAGTACGCCAACGCAATCGGCGCATTCTACAAGGTAAACAAGGTTTATGACCACGTTAACCTGCTCCAGTCCTCTGCGGCAAAGGAAAAGAAGGGCGTAAATACATACTTCATCAAGCTGGGCGTTTTGGCGCTGGGCTGTTGCGTGCTGGTAGGCGGCGTTACCGTAGGCGTAAATATGTACACCGCAGGAATCGACGCTCAGACGGCGATTGTCCGTACCGAAATTCAGGACCCCGAGCTTCAGGGCAGACTTGCCGAGCTTAACAACAAGATAGGCACTCTTACCAACTACCAGAGCTACCTTTCAAGCATTCAGCAGGCAAACGACCTGTTCGACAACAAGCCCAGAGCAATTACCGAGGTGCTTGAAAAGCTTGAGGAAAACCTTGTTGAAGGAATGAAAATAACAGGCAGCGTTGCAATCAGCGAATACTCGCTTTCCGTTTCCTTTGAGTGTACCGACGACAGTATGCCTGCCACCTACGTTCAGGCGCTGAAGGACCAGGGCTATTTCGAGAATATAGCATATAACGGCTTCAGCGGCACAAAGGTCAAGGAAGACGGCGATAAAGAGGGAGAACCGAAATACACCTTCTCCCTGACAATGTTAATCAAGGGAGGAAACGGCGTTGAAACTGAGTAAAACCGAAAGAACAATACTTATGGTATTTGTTGCAATAGTAATTTTTGTGGCAGGCACCCTTATGTTTGCATGGCCTGCAATTCAGAAGATTGATGTTTCAAAGAGAAATCTTGATTCCGCAAAGGCTGAAAGAGATAACATCTACGTTACTCTCCAGCGTGAGGAAACAATTGACGACGAGGTAAAGGAAGCCTACGACAACGCAAAGGAATACGAGGGCAATTTCTACAAAGATCTTGAAACCCAGGAAGCCGACGTTATTGTAAGACAGATTCTCGAGGATACAAAAATGTCCACTCTGTCACTCAACATCAGCAACCTTACCGCTTCTACCCTTTCTCTTACCGACTTCACCGAGGTTGAGGTAACCTACCCATTAAAGGAATACGCAAAGTCCCTTTCCTCCGTTTCCGAGGAAGTGGAATACGAGGTTGACGCAGACGGAAACATTATTCCGACTCCCGAAATGAAGTATGCGGAGCTTGCACAGTATTCCCAGGTCGTAGGTGCAGTCAGCATTTCGTTTACCGCAGAGGGCAGACTTGACGACCTCAGAGCGTTCCTTGACGCAATTCACGAGCTGCCTCAGGCAACCTATATTCAGTCAATCAATATCCCATACGAGCAGACTTCCTCTTCATCGGAAGAAGCAGTAGAAATTGACGAGAACGGCAACGAAATCACCGTTACAAACACAACGGAAAAGACCACCGAGCTCACAGGCAACTCAAAGGTTTCCACACCTGTAAACCTTATTCTCTACTGCGTAAACCCAATGGACGTTCCCGAGCTGGATAAGTAATTAAGTAAGCAAAGAACAATATCTGAGGTGATATTATGAAGTTCTCCAACTTGAAAAGTAAACGAGGCAGCGTACTGTTTATTGTACTGCTGGTTATGTCGGTGCTAATAGTTTTAGCGGCAGCAGTATATTACACAGTAAACAATAATTACCAGCATATTGTGTCTGATTATGAGGAAAAGCAGAGCTATCAGACTGCGCTGTCCGTAAATAATGTTATTGACAGCTACATATCAAACAATATGGGCTCTGCCTTTGTTGAAAAAATGATAGATTTAAATGTTGGGGACGCAATATATTCATCATCAACAATGGGTGCTACACAACCGGATCTTCAGGATTTCAACGCTGCCATAAGCGCATATAATCTAGGAAAATTCGGCATTACGATTACAAAAAAGCAAGGCGAACCAACAGATACTCTTCATGTTTTTCAGATAATTGTTGAAACTGAGCTTAACGGTGAAAAGGCAAGAACCGAAAGCTGGTGTACCCTTGACTTAGGAACAATTGCGGAATTTAACAGATTCTTTACATCAACAGGCTATACACCGCAGGATGTTACTATTTCCGGTACAGAAGTAACTTCAACAATGTACCTTGACAACGAATACACACGGCTTGCACACGGTTCTTATCTAAATATCAACAAGGAGATTATCTGTTCAGGAACGCTTTACTTTGATGATGTACCTACCGGAGATACGGCAACAACTCCATTTGATATTACCGTAGGAAACAATTTCTATACGACAGGAAATCAAGGCAATTTTGACCTTGAGGGTGGAAAACTAAGAGTTGGTGCAAACTGGATATGTTCAGCCTCTGCTGGATATAAAATGATTGATGGAACATCAGCTTATGTTGTAGGCGATTGTATTTACGGAGGCGGTGGCTCTGAAACGGGATGCGATTTGTATGTAAACGGAGATTTGGTTATACTAAGTACTCCCAGTTTCAGCGGAAACGTGTATGTAAACGGAGATTTAATAATTGCGGGCGCTGCAAGTAATCATTTTTTTGAAGCAGGTAACATGAACGTTACCGGCAAGGTTTATGTTCGCAATGATTATTCGCATATGGCTGAGCTTGCTACAAGACTAGGCATAGACGAATCTGCATTAAATAAATATACAACTGCCGTACCCGGTACAGATGTTGATAAGTATGATGTTTACAAAAACTTTATTTCCTCTGTGAAAAAAGAAACAGGCAACGATCCTTTATATGTTCAGACACCTGCTTCTTGGGTAAGCACCTGCACAAATGACATCGATTCAAAAATCGGCAACTATGTATATGTGAACTGGAATCTTAAAAAGCTGTTTCTGAACAGCACCGGAACAGACGCAGACGGAAACGCACTGTATGATAATAATACGGATTACCTTGCAGGAGTACCGAGATACAATATAAGCTTCAGCGTTATGTCTGACGCCGAAATGGCTGCCGAAGATGCTAAAATTGCCGGCGGAGATATAAAATACAGTGATTTTAGCGGATGGGACGGTAACAGATTCCCTAATACAGCAACAATTTATCAGAACTGTATAATTGAAAGTTCTAAGATAAATCACAATATGAAAAATACCCAAATGATATATTTTGACACTAATGATTATGACCCATCCGGAAACCTTGTGATGGATGGCTCTTTGCCAAAATATCATAATATTTATGTTTATCTTGCTCCCGGATCCGATGATACCTTTAAGTGGAATACCGGTTCAGTATCCTACAATAAAATAAATGTACTCGTCAAAGGAAGAGGAAGCGTAGTATTTGTTCTTTCCGAGGGAACAACTTATGTTGCACAGGAACAGCACTTTGTAGGTCATGAGGGCTGGTACAAGCTGAGAGGAAATGTAGGGTATGTCACAGCAGCCAATGTTTCAGGGTTTACAAGCAATATAGGAGATAATCTCTGTATAAATCCAACTGTTATTGCCGGCGATTACGGAACAGGCTCTACCGATACGTATATTCACAATAACATATTCCTTGTATCAATTGATGTAAACAGCGATCTTGATTTTTCGGCGTCAAATACTTTCTGCGGATTTATTTACGCACCATATATGGAATTTGAAACATCAGGCACAGATGCGTCAGTTGCAGTTGTAGGCGGTGTAATTTCCTCAAGCTACACTATGGAACAAACAACAAGAAAGTATATCTGTACAATTCCCTATGATTACTATACTCCCGGATTAACCGATAAGCAAAGAAAAGAAGTTCTTCAGAATCTGATGTCATCAACAGGACACAGCACTCCTCTGTCACCTACAACTTCGAAAGGCTGGAGAGTTTATGGATACAATTAATCTGAAAAAAAATATTAAATCCAATAAAGGCTTTACACTTGTAGAGTGTATTGTTGCTTTTGCATTGTTTGCTATTCTGGCAGCTGTTCTTTTCGGAATCATCGGAGTTTCCGCCGAGGATCAGAGAAGAAATAATGCTCTGAACAACAACCTTAAAGAACAGCAGGAAGCAATTGCAAAGGCACAGTATTATGAAGACGCAACCTCGCAAAGCGTATCCATTCCCTTTTCAAACGGGGAAAGCCTTTCAATAAATAATGCGTCAGTCAATTCGGCAACTATAAATTCAGACGGAAGCAAAATGGATAACGGGTTGAATTTAAATGTTATTAAAGCGCCGTACAGTGCGCCAAGCAGCACAATCGACCCTAACGATCCAAGCTATATTCTTGCCACCGCAGTAGTATATGGCTCAAGCGGACTGACCCAACTGCATATTGAAGAAAAGGAAAACACTACTGCTACGCTTTCAGACGGAACGGAATATCATCACATAAAGCTTTATTTAAAGATAACCGATAATAACTATGTGCTGACAAAAAAGCAAATAAGCAGCAAGAACAGGAACTTCTTAAAATTAAGACTGCCATCAAATGCATATAATCTGAAAATATCTAACAATGTATATCTGACATACAGTACAATGGATTCGAATGAATACGATATTGATGGTATAGCAACCGAAAAAGCAACATGCATTAGATTTATCCGTTCTGACAACAGTAATGTTGTAAATACGGACGCATTTATTGAATTCGATATAAAGTCTTCAGACTATGCCAATTTCTATATCAACTTCAATACTTATTTTAATATTTCAGATCCGGCATGTAATTTCAAGGAATACAATGGACTTGGAATTTACAGAAACGATGTGACTTAATGGAGAAATAATTATGAATTACATAAGAAAAATTAAGGCAAAAAAAGGCTTCACCCTTGTTGAAGTTATAATAGCGGTTGCAATAACCGCTATATTGCTTGCCGGGGTAATGTCGCTTTTTTCTCCAATATCTAAAATGCTCAATTCGGTAAAATCCGACGCAGTAGCAGATACAATATGTACTAATTCGGCAAATTAT
>CAMDZU010000020.1 GCA_945910715.1 uncultured Clostridia bacterium | reverse complement strand
GCGCCTTGCCTCGTCCGTCCAGTCTTCCTCTGTGCAAAGCGCACCGAATTTGCCGAAAGCGTCGGCGGAAAACAGAATTTTCTCCGTGCTTTCGTATTCAACCATAACCTCAGGCCAGTGAACCATTGGGGCGGTAATAAAGGTAAGCTTATGCTTGCCAAGTTCAAGAGTATCGCCCTCCTTAACAGCAATGCTGCGCTCGGAAAGGTTGTCTATTTCAAAGAACTGGGGCAGCATTGTAAGTCCCTTTGCGGAAATAACAAGCTTTGCTTCGGGATATTTCTCAGTGAAATTCTTGATATTAGCGGCGTGATCCGGCTCAAGATGTGAAATAATGAGATAATCGGGCTTTTTTCCGCCAAGAGTCTTTTCAAGATTACCGAACCATTCGTCGGTTTTTCTCTTGTCGATTGTGTCCAGCACGGCGATTTTTTCGTCAAGAATGACGTATGAGTTGTAGGAAACACCGTTGGGGATTTTATACTGGCTTTCGAATAAGTCAAGGGTTGTATCGTCTGCGCCGATATATTTAACCGAATCTGAAATTGTTATGTCACTCATTTTGTATCCTCCTTTTGTTATACAATAATTATACCACGAAATTTGCATATTTCAATATATATTCAAAGAAAAAATAAGGAAATGCCTTTATTTTATAGGCACTTGCCGAAACAGGTGCTTACGGTTTTACTCTTCCTCGGTTTCCTCGCCGTTTTCGGACTGATCGTTTTCTTCTTTTCCCATTTCCGTTCTTGCACGCTGAACAGCCATTGTTGCTTTAAGCATAAGCTTGGTGGGAGTCAGTCTTGCGGCAAGGGCGGTTGCCTTTATTTTTGCGGTGGGGATAATGATAAGCTCTCCGTCGAACATTTTGTTTATCGCATAGTCTGCGGCTTCGGTATCGGTAATTCCCGCTGTGGCAAATTCTGCTCCCGCAACCTCGTTGAATTCGGTCTTAACGGGTCCGGGGCACAATGCGCCTATGTAAACGTTGCAGCCGTCAGCACGGAGCTCCTCGTAAATTGCCTTTGTAAGCTGGAGAACGTAGTTCTTTGTGGCATAGTAGGTTGAAAGCATTGGTCCTGCCATAAAGCCTGCAATTGAGGCAACGTTAAGGATAAAGCCGTAGTTTCTCTCTCTGAAATCCTTAAGGAACAGCTTTGTGAGAACGTGAACAGCCTTGATGTTTATGTCGATCATTTTAAGCTCTGTGTCAAGGTCGGTCTGGTCAAAACGTCCGAACAGACCAAAGCCTGCGTTGTTGATAAGAATGTCTATGTTGACTTTCTTCACCTCGTCGTGCAGATCGATGCAGTTCTGCACAACGCTTAAATCCTTGCAGATTACCTTAACCCTGATGTCGTATTTGCTTTTAAGCTCCGCTTTCAGCTCATCAAGCCGTTCCTGACGTCTTGCAACGAGAATAAGGTTAAAGCCCTTTGAGGCAAGATTTTTCGCCATAGCTCTGCCGATACCCGAGCTTGCTCCCGTAATAAGTGCAATCATTCTATATTTTCCTTTCCAAGTGAAGTTTGTTTGTTACAAAAGCTATTATATATCAAAATCCTTGTTTATTCAAGCTTTTAAGTATATTTTTCTCATAAAAAATAAAAGTGGGGAAAATCCCCACTTGTTTATATAGAGTAATCGCTGCCCGAAATCTTCTTGTAATTCTCAACTATATCAGCAATTGTAATTCCGTCAACAACGTTGCTGATTGCCTCGTAAAGCTTTTCCCACACAAACAGCGTTGAACACTCCGCCGCACGCTCGCAGTGGTTTACATTGTCCTCAAGACAGGCAACAGGTGCAAGACTGCCCTCGGTAAGCCGCAGAATCATCCCAACAGTGTAAAAGGATGGCGAATGAGCCAGCTTGTAGCCGCCCTGCGCTCCTCTCAGGCTCTTTACGTAGCCTGCCTTTCCCAGCGCATTTATAATCTGTTCAAGGTATTTATCCGAGATTTCCTGTCTTGCCGATATGGATTTAAGTGGAATATATTCTCCGTTGTCGTTAAGCGCAAGGTCAACCATAAGGCGAAGTGCGTATCTTCCTTTAGTTGAAATTTTCATATAATCACTCCAAAATCATAGTAAATAGATATGTTTTACTCTATTATACAATGAAACCTGCTCAATGTCAAGTGGTGATTACAGAATTTCGCTTTTGAAAGAAGCGCCGCAAATGCTTTCGGGAACGTCAAGGATATGGCAGACGGTTTTGCCTATATCAGCAAAGGTGCTTCTTGTGCCCAAATCAACTCCCGGTTTGATTTTCTTTCCGTAAATCAGCAGGGGAGTGTATTCTCTTGAATGGTCGGTGCTTGGAGTTATTGGGTCGCAGCCGTGGTCGGCGGTAATCATAACAATATCGTTATCCCCAATCATTCCGCAAAGCCTTTCAAGCTGGCTGTCCACCTTGTTAAGTGCGTTTGTATAGCCCTCAACATCATTTCTGTGACCATAGGTCATATCAAAATCAACTAAATTAACAAAGCAAAGACCCTTCCAGTCTTCCTTTGCAATTTCAAGAGTTTTCTCCATTCCGTCGTCGTTGCTTACGGTACGGACGGTGGAGGTAATGCCTTTTCCTGCGAAAATGTCGTATATTTTTCCCACGCCCCTGACTGCAAGACCCTTGGCTTTTATTGCGTCAAGCATAGTTTCTTTCGGGGGAACAAGGGAATAATCGTGACGGCGTGGAGTTCTTGAAAAGGGATATTCTCCCGTAAAGGGACGGGCAATAACTCTGCCTACTCCGTGCTGCCCCTTAAGCATTTCCCTTGCAATTTCGCAGTATTTATAAAGCTGCTCCACGGGCACAATGTCCTCGTGAGCGGCAATCTGAAATACGCTGTCGGCGGAGGTATATACAATAAGCGCTCCTGTTTCAATATGCTCTCTGCCGTAGTCCTTTATTACCTCCGTGCCCGAATATGGCTTGTTGCAGAGCACCTTTCTGCCTGTGCGCCTTTCAAATTCATCAATTACTTCGGGAGGAAATCCGTTGGGATAGGTGGGCATTGGCTTTTCGGAAATAATTCCTGCAATTTCCCAGTGTCCCGTGGTGGTGTCCTTGCCCTTTGAGCTTTCCGCAAAGCGGCCGTATGAGCCTATCGGCTGTTGGCAATTACCTCCGTAGCCGTTGCCCTCAATGTTGAAAAGCCCTAACTTTTTCATAAAGGGAACGTCAAGCTTTCCGGTTGAATAGCAGGCTTTTACCGTGTTGCTGCCCTTGTCGCCGTAAAGGTCTGCGTCCGGCATTTCCCCTATGCCAACGCTGTCAAGTACAATCAGAAAGACACGTTCAATACTCATTTTTGTTCTCCTCTCCCGTAAGAATTTTTATGGCGGAGCTGGTGCCAATTCTTTCGCAGCCTGCCTCAATGAACATTTCAATATCCGCTTTGGATTTAATGCCGCCTGCCGCTTTCATACGGACATTTTCGCCGATATTGGCTTTGAAAAGGTTAATATCCTCAATGGTCGCTCCTGCCGAGCCGAAGCCTGTGGAGGTTTTGATAAAGTCTGCTCCTGCGTTTGTTACCGCTCTGCAAAGGCTGATTTTTTCCTGCTCCGTAAGATAGCAGGTTTCGATAATTACTTTCAGAATATGTTTTCCGCAGGTTTTCTTAACCGCCTTTATTTCTTCCTCAACTTTATCAAATTCGCCGTTTTTCACGTCGCCGAGATTTATTACCATATCTATTTCATCAGCGCCCTTTCTTATGGCGTCCTCCGCTTCAAAAGCCTTGACTGCTGTGGTATTGTACCCAAGGGGGAAACCGATTACCGTGCAAATATTGAAGCTTTCGCCGTATTCCTTCCGTACCCGTGAAATATAGGCAGGGGGAATACATACCGAGGCGGTATGATATTTTACCGCTTCATCGCATAAGGTTTTTATCTGCGCCCATGTTGCTGTTGCTTTTAATAAGGTGTGGTCGATGTATCCGTAAATTTTTTCGTTTGTCATAGTATCAAGTCCTTTCTGATTAGATTTTACACCGTTTTTCGGTGATTTGTCAATGGGCTTGTTAAGGTAAATGACGGGTTACTAAAATTTTATGTAAATTTCTATTGCATTTTCCGACGAAATAATGTATAATTAACGAGAGGTTAGACCTTACAAGAATTTTTGACCATTTCGAAAGAAATATATAGCCATACGGACAGCTGGGTCAAATGCCGAAAACACGGCAACTTCTGTTGCCTTATTGAAATTTTATAAGTTGGTTACTTACAACCGTGTGCAGTATGCATATCACACTTGTGAAACAGTCAATAAGAGTAGTAAAAGTAGTTCTTGCTATATAGACTCTAATCAAAGCCTTTTTATGTGAGGCAAATTTTATATTGATAATTGTAGCTCAAGTGTAAACGGATTTTTCCCATACATCTGGGCTATTTTATTTTTTGCGAGGATTTGCCGATGGAAAACAAATTAAAGCTTTACGGATTCAACAACCTTACAAAATCTCTCAGCTTCAACATTTACGACGTGTGTTATGCAAAGTCGGAGCGTGAGCAGCGTGACTATATCGCATACATTGACGAGCAGTACAACTCCGAGCGTTTAACAGGCATTTTAACTCAGGTAACGGAAATGATAGGCGCTCATGTGCTGAATATTTCAAGGCAGGACTACGAGCCCCAGGGCGCAAGCGTTACCTTCCTTATTGCAGAGGAAAGTATGGTGAAAAACCTCAGCGGCGATACGGTTGTGGGACACCTTGACAAAAGCCACGTTACGGTACATACCTATCCCGAATATCACCCCGAAACCTGCATTGCTACTTTCAGAGTTGACATTGATGTTGCCACCTGCGGAGAGATAACTCCTTTAAGCACCCTTGATTTCCTTATCGGCAGCTTTGACTCGGACATTATAACAATGGACTACAAAATCCGAGGCTTTACAAGGGATATAAGCGGCAAAAAGCTGTTCCTCGACCACAAAATAACCTCAATTCAGGACTACATTGACGACAGCATAATAAAGCGCTACGACGCAGTTGACGTTAATGTTTACCAGTCCAATATATTCCACACAAAAATGCTTATCAAGGAAATAGATTTGCAGAATTATCTGTTCAACGCCGACGTTTATGAGCTTCCGCCAAAAACAAGGCTTGATATTACAAACAGTCTGCGGCAGGAAATGATTGAGATTTTCAGCGGCAGCAACATTTATTAAGAGGCAGTATGTACAGACTTAATCAGGACAGAGCGCCAATTGCGGAGGCGCTGACGGAATTTGAAGGCAACAGGGTAGTGCCCTTTGACGTGCCGGGACATAAGCGGGGAAAAGGCAATCCCGAGCTTACGGCTTTTTTAGGGCAGAAATGCATGAGCCTTGACGTAAATTCGATGAAGCCGCTGGATAATCTTTGCCACCCCGTTTCGGTTATTCGTGATGCGGAGGAGCTGGCGGCAGACGCATTCGGCGCAGCCTACGCATTTTTTATGGTGGGGGGAACAACCTCTTCCGTTCAGGCAATGGTTTTCACCGCCGCAAAGCGAGGGGATAAGATAATTCTCCCCCGAAACGTTCATCGCTCGGTAATAAATGCAATGATTCTGAACGGCGCAGTGCCCGTTTACGTTAATCCCGATACGGACGAGCGTCTTGGAATATCCCTTGGAATGGCTGTTGAGGACGTCAAAAAGGCAATAGACGACAATCCAGACGCAAAGGCGGTTTTTGTTAATAACCCCACCTATTACGGCATTTGCTCCAACTTAAAGGCAATAACCGAATACGCCCACAGCAAGGGTATGCTGGTGCTGGCGGACGAGGCTCACGGAACTCACTTTTATTTCAACGACAGACTTCCCGCAGCGGCAATGAGCGTGGGTGCAGATATGGCGAGCGTTTCAATGCACAAATCGGGAGGCTCTCTTACTCAGAGCTCCTTCCTGCTTATCGGCAAAAACGTAAGCCCCGGATATGTGCGGCAGGTAATAAACCTTACCCAGACTACAAGCGGCTCTTATCTGCTTATGTCAAGCCTTGACCTTTCAAGAAAAAATCTTGCTCTTAACGGCAAGGCAATTTTCCATAAGGTAACCGACCTTGTGGAATACGCAAGGGAAGAAATAAATCAGATAGGGGATTTTTACGCCTATTCAAGAGAAATTGTCAACGGCGACACCATTTATGATTTTGATATAACAAAGCTTTCGGTAAACACTCTTGAAACAGGGCTTGCGGGAATTGAGGTGTATGATATTCTCCGTGATGAATACGATATTCAGACGGAATTCGGTGATATGGGAAACATTCTCGCCTATGTTTCGGTAGGGGACAGAGAACGTGATATTGAGCGGCTTGTAGGTGCGCTTTCCGAAATACGCAGACGGTACAAAAAGGACAAAACGGGTATGCTTGAGCACGAGTATATCAACCCTCTTGTTGAGCGCACACCTCAGGAGGCTTTTTATGCGGATAAGGAATCCCTCCCTCTCCGTGAAACCGCAGGCAGAATATGCAGCGAGTTTGTAATGTGCTATCCTCCCGGAATACCTATTCTTGCTCCCGGCGAAACGGTTACGGAGGAAATAATTGAATACATAATTTACGCCAAGGAAAAGGGCTGTTTTATGACGGGAGCGGAGGATATGAAAATTGAACGGCTCAACGTTATCAAGTAACCTTGCAAATCTCTTAAAGGAGGTTATAATATGGATTTATGGTTCAGCGAATTTCATACAAAAAACGTAAAGCTGTCCATTAAGGTGGATAAACAGCTTTACAGCGGCAAAAGCGATTTTCAGCGCATCGACGTTTTTCAGTCGGAGGAATTCGGCAGATTTCTCACTCTTGACGGCTATATGATGCTTACGGAAAAGGACGAGTTCATATATCACGAAATGATTGTCCATGTTCCAATGGCGGTAAATCCCGACATAAAAAACGTGCTTGTTATCGGTGCAGGGGACGGAGGAGTTGTCCGTGAGCTTACACGATACAGCACTGTTGAAAATATTGATATGGTGGAAATCGACGAGCAGGTAATTGAAGTGTGCAAGGAATATCTTCCCAAAACCGCCTGCGCCTTTGACGATAAGCGAGTTCACATTTTTATTCAGGACGGACTTAAATTTATCCGCAAATGCGAAAACAAATACGACCTGATTATCGTTGATTCAACCGACCCCTTCGGCCCCGGAGAGGGACTTTTCACAAAGGAGTTTTACGGCAACTGCTACAAGGCGCTTAACGAAACTGGAATAATGGTAAATCAGCACGAAAGCCCGTTCTATCACGACGACGCAGTTGCAATGCAGAGAGCTCACAAGCGCATTGTGGAATCCTTCCCCATAAGTAAGGTTTATCAGGCGCATATTCCAACCTATCCCTCGGGACACTGGCTTTTCGGCTTTGCTTCAAAGAAATTCCACCCCGTAAGGGATATGGACGAGGCAAGGTGGAATTCTCTCGGAATTGCCACAAAATATTACAATTCGGAGCTGCACAGAGGAGCTTTTGCGCTGCCGAATTATGTGGAGGACCTGCTTGAACATGTTGAAGAAGAATGTTGAAACCTTTATCGGCTGCGAGAGTGAATTTTACGACGCAGACATAGTAATTTTCGGTGCGCCCTTTGACAGCACCACCTCATACCGCCCCGGCACACGCTTCGGCGGAAAGGCAATGCGGTCGGAAAGCTTCGGACTTGAAACCTACAGTCCCTATCAGGACAAGGATTTGACGGATATAAGCGTTTATGACGGCGGCGAGCTGGAATTGCCTTTCGGCAGTCCCGAGCGTGCCCTCGATATGATTACCGATTACACAATGCAGGTAATATCCTCGGGAAAAATCCCTGTTATGATGGGGGGAGAACATCTTGTTACGCTGGGCGCAGTCAGAGCCGTGGCGGAAAAATATCCCGACCTGCACATTATCCACTTTGACGCCCACGCAGATTTGCGTGATGATTATCTGGGTACAAAGCTATCTCACGCCTGTGTTTTACATCGCTGCTGGGATATACTGGGGGATCACAGGATTTATCAGTTCGGAATCCGCTCAGGTGACAGAAGCGAGTTTCAGTGGGGCAAGGAGCACGTTTATACCAACAAATTCAACCTTGATACCCTTGATGAAATCGTGGAAAAGCTGAAAGGCAAGCCTGTTTATTTTACCATAGACCTTGATGTTCTTGACCCGTCGGTTTTCCCCGGAACGGGCACTCCCGAGGCAGGCGGAATAAGCTTTATGGACTTGCTTGGGGGAATTATTAAGGTCGGCAGGCTTAACATAGTGGGTGCAGACGTAAACGAGCTTTCCCCGATGCTTGACCCAAGCGGAGCGTCAACGGCAGTTGCCTGCAAGGTAATGCGTGAATTATTGCTTTCTATTAACACTAATAAAGGAGAATTATAATGGGAAAATGTATGATTATCGGCTGCGGCGGCGTTGCCTCCGTTGCAATTCACAAGTGCTGTCAGAACAGTGAGGTTTTCACTGAAATTATGATTGCCAGCAGAACAAAGTCAAAGTGCGACAAGCTCAAGGCTGAGCTTGAGGGCAAAACAAAGACAATTATCCACACCGCACAGGTAAACGCTGACAACGTTGACGAGCTTATTGCTCTTATCAATGAGTTCAAGCCCGAGGTTGTGCTGAATCTTGCGCTTCCTTATCAGGATTTAACCATAATGGACGCTTGTCTTGCAACAAAGACTCACTATGTTGATACGGCTAACTATGAGCCCCTCGACACCGCCAAGTTTGAGTACAAGTGGCAGTGGGCGTACAAGGAACGCTTTGAAAAGGCAGGCATTACCGCACTTCTCGGCAGCGGCTTTGACCCCGGCGTAACGGGCGTTTTCTGCGCTTACGCAATGAAGCATTATTTTGACGAGATAAACTACATTGATATTCTTGACTGCAACGGCGGCGACCACGGCTATCCCTTTGCAACCAATTTCAACCCCGAAATCAATATCCGTGAGGTTAGCGCAAACGGCAGCTACTGGGAGGACGGGCATTGGGTTGAAACAAAGCCAATGGAGATAAAGCGTGTTTACAACTTCGATCAGGTTGGCGAAAAGGATATGTATCTGCTTCACCACGAGGAGCTTGAATCTCTCGGCATAAATATCAAGGGAATAAAGCGTATCCGCTTCTTTATGACCTTCGGACAGAGCTATCTCACCCACCTTAAATGCCTTGAAAACGTGGGAATGACCAGCATTGAGCCTATTGAATTTGAGGGCAAGCAGATTGTTCCGTTACAGTTCCTAAAGGCAGTTCTTCCCGACCCTGCTTCTCTTGGCCCCAGAACAAAGGGCAAGACAAATATCGGCTGCATTATGCAGGGCAAAAAGGACGGCAAGGACGTTAAGTACTACGTTTACAACGTCTGCGACCATCAGGAGTGCTACAAAGAGGTAGGCTCACAGGCAATCAGCTATACCACAGGCGTTCCTGCAATGATAGGCGCAATGATGCTTATGACAGGCACATGGAAAGGTCCGGGCGTATTCAACATTGAGGAATTTGATCCGGATCCGTTTATGGACGCACTCAACAAGTGGGGTCTTCCCTGGCAGGAAACCTTTGACCCGACCTTGGTGGACTGATGGAGCTTAAGGAAATTTTATCACAGGTAAAAACGCCATGCTATGTTATTGACGAGCAGAAGCTTATTGACAATCTGAAGATTCTGCAAGGTCTTGAACAGCGCACAGGCTGTCATATTCTCCTTGCGCAGAAGTGCTACTCCGCCTTTGCAACCTATCCGCTGATACGCTCCTATATAAGCGGAGCAACCGCAAGCGGTCTTTACGAGGCACGGCTGGGACATGAGGAAATGAAAGGGGAAAACCACATTTTCTCCCCTGTCTACCTTGAAGATGAAATAGACGAAATTGCGGAAATTTGCGATCATATTGTGTTCAACAGCTTTTCCCAATGGGAAAAGTATAAGGACAGGGTAAAGGGCAAGTCGAGCTGCGGAATCAGAATCAACCCCGAGTTTTCCACCCAGAGCGATCACGCAATTTACGACCCCTGCGCCCCGGGTTCAAGGCTTGGAGTTACCGCCCGCAATTTCAGAGAGGATTTGCTTGACGGAATTGAGGGACTGCACTTCCACACCCTCTGCGAGCAGAATTCCGACGACTTGGAAACAACTCTCCAAGTTGTAATTGAGAAGTTCGGCGAGTACTTTCCTCGGCTGAAATGGCTCAATTTCGGCGGCGGACATCACATTACACGTCCCGATTACGATATAGAGCGCCTTGAACGGTGCATAAACAAAATCCGCAATGAATACGGGCTGGAGGTCTATATTGAGCCCGGAGAGGCGGTTGCCCTCAACGCAGGCTATCTTGTTTCATCCGTGCTGGAAATTGTCCGTAACGGAATTGACATTGGGATACTTGACGCTTCGGCGGCTTGCCACATGCCCGACGTGCTTGAAATGCCCTACCGCCCGTTTATTATTGGCAGCGGCGAAAAGGGCGAAAAGAAGTATGACTACCGTTTCGGCGGCAACACCTGCCTTGCAGGAGATATTATAGGGGATTATTCCTTTGACGAGCCGCTGAAAATAGGGGATAAGCTGATTTTTACCGATATGGCGATTTATTCAATGGTAAAAAATAACACATTTAACGGTATGGCATTGCCCTCAATTGAGTTATTGACCGCTAAAGGTGAAATAAAAAATATAAAAAAATTCGGATATTCCGATTTCAAGAACAGATTATCTTAACGATGAATGCCGTAAATCGGCTTTAACAGCAGGTTTGCGGCATTTAAAAATTTTTTGAAAAAAATTTTGCAAAAAGTGTTGACAAATGCAAAATATCGTGATATAATATAACAGCAGTCGGGAGAGAGAACAAAAACCGACAGCCCCTCACAATTACATAAGGTATAATTAACAAAGTAAATAACCTCCTGTGCGGAGGTGGTGGAATGGCAGACACGCTACTTTGAGGGGGTAGTGGGAGTATTCTCGTGTGGGTTCAAGTCCCATCCTCCGCACCAAACAGTCCGATTTAATCGGACTGTTTTTTTATGCTTACTGTATTTACGCTCCCACAACGTGCTATGTGCGTCTGTCGGGAGCGTTTATTTGTCTGTATGTTTTTTCGGTTTCGGAGGTTTGTCGAAGAACTTTTTGAAAAGATAATACTAATTCCTAATCTCCTTATAGACAAGGTCTATAAGGAGAGCCGCCTAAAAGGCGGCAAGTCAAAACCAAT
>CAMDZU010000019.1 GCA_945910715.1 uncultured Clostridia bacterium | reverse complement strand
GCCACTGCGTACAGTCCCAGATCTGTTGTGCGAAGACAGATAAAGGTTATCAGAATACTGGAAAAACCGTATGCAATCATCACAATTGAACTGATTTTCACTTTATTCGTAATGGTAAAAATCTGATATAAGGGCTGCATTGGTCCCGTAACGCAGGAATTGATAACGGTAAGTATTGCAAGAATATTTATAAGCTTTTCGGGCTGACCCGGAACCCACAGAGAATAGAATTCCTCGCCCATGGTAATAAGTATTGCCGTAGGCACCGTAACAAATATACACATAAAGCGCATTGACGATATAACGGCTTTCTTAAGCTGCTGCATATCCCCCTTTGCATATAACTGCATCATATTGGGGCTGAATGCGTTTGCAACGGTAGCGTTAAGGGTTGCAATCAGGTTTGGTATGGTTTTCGCAATTGACAGATATCCCATCTCGGCAGATCCGATAAACAGATTGCTTACCAGCAAGTCCAGTCCTGATGAAAAAATCTGACTGAGCTTTGTTATGCTGTTCCATATCCCCGATGAAACTACTTCCTTAACAGCCTTCCAATCGAACTTTTTTCGGTCAAAGGAAAGGTCGGGGGTCAGCTTTTTGTGATACCAGATGTTTGCGCCAACAAGAAATGCGGCAGACGCCAATCCGCCTATTGCCATAAATGTAATACCGGGAGAAAAAACGGTAAACAATATGAGAATGATCACTACTCTCAGCAGATTTGCACGCATATTCTGTATAGAATTTATATCAAGCCTGTTGGTCAGGTAGTAGCAATTGCTGTATGTGGAGAATGCCAGATTAAGCAAAAAACCGATAAATGTTACAGCGAAGGTAAGCCTTACGTCCGGCACTAAGCTTTCGGGTATATTAAGAACCTTATCAATCAGGAATACGCACAGTGCAGACGGAATCAGAAGTATTGCCGAGAGAAAAATATTGGCGATTGTAATTGACGCGTAATATCTCTGTGCGCCGTCGGTATTGCCTTTTTCCCTTTCCAGCATAATAAATCGGCTTGCCATGGAATTCAGGGCAATGCTTGCCAGGGAAGCGTAGTTTGCAAAATCGTTTGCAAGCTTCACAAAGCCATAGGCGTCGGAACCGAGATTTTCCGTAATATACGGCGTAATAAAAAAGTTGATGAACAGATTCAGTACAAACGCAATTATACTGAAAACCATATTTATCCCGACCCTTTTATTATTCAGTCCGGTTTCAAATTTAATACTCAACCATTATCCCTCCGCAATGCCGATAACTTTCTCTTTATTTTGAAAACCCTTCCCGTGGTTCTGTAAAACCACACAAACATTGTTTTTTTGAACGAAAACGGAATGAGCCTGTAATACTGCTTGTATATCTGCCTGTACATTTTTATTGCTTCCGCAGAGTGATATTTTGCGGCAACACATTCAAGACAATGATAAAAAGAATGATCTATCAGCCATTTTCCCCAATCGGCAGTAATATTTCCGCCGCAGTCCGCCTGTCTTAAAAAGACATCTCTCTCAGATAATGCCGAAAGGGTATCGTAATTGCTTTTTACGCTTCTTGTTGCCATAATGCTGTCGGCGCGGGAAAAATAGTAATAATACGGGGCATTGCTGAATACGGCTTCTTTCGCTCTGAACATCAATTTATATGTGGTAAACTCATCCTCGTGAATACGGTTAGCGGGATATTCTATGTCGTCAAAGAGTTCTTTGGCGTAAATCTTTCCCCAGGCTGTAATCATTTTGACCGTTTCATTCTGCATATACTTCTGCATATAGCTCTTAAAATCAATTTTTTCAATATTTGCCTTTGCTTCATCAAAACAAGGCTGATTTATTCTTTCTTCGGAGAATACGGTATAGCCGCAGCCTGCCATGGGGACACGGTATGCGCTGCATAAATTCATAAGGTGTTCTATCATACAGCGGTTAATGTAATCATCCGAATCCACAAAGCAAAAATAATCGCCCCCGGCAATTCTTATTCCTGCGTTCCTTGCGTCGGAAAGACCGCCGTTTTCCTTGTTTACAACGATAACCCTTGAATCCTTTTTTCTCCATTTGTCGAGGATATCCGACGACCCGTCGGTTGAACCGTCGTTGACTAAAATGATCTCGGTATTTTTATAAGTCTGTTCCGCCAAGGATTCTATACATCTGTCCAGATATTTTTCAACGTTATATACGGGTACGATAATACTGACTTTTTTACCTATAACCATACTTACATAAACCTCTTACAATTCATATAATCGGCTGTTTTTTGCGGCAGACCATATATTTTCAGCAGCCGTTTTCTCTGAAAGGATTTCTTAAAAAATACCATAAACCAAGCAATATCCTCTTGACGCCGATTTTCAATCCGTATTTGCAGGAATATCTGACAAGATATTTAAAATTATTTTTGAGTTCCGCATAAAGCTTTTCGCTTTTTGATTTATCATCTTTGCATACCTTAAGATAATCCAGCGCCAGAACGGCTTTCGCCATTGACGCATGGGCAATGACTTCACGATTCAGCCCGTCTGTTTCCATTATTCTGTTTATTGCCTGTATGTACTGCAGTTCATTGTTTTCATTAAAAAGAAGCCCGAAGCGGTGAAAAAAAATCCCGACTCCGTTCTGCTTTTTGTGGGAGAAGGCGAAAACGAAGATTTAATCAGAAACAAGGTGAAAACATTCGGTCTGGAGGACAACGTCTTATTTATGGGCAGAAGATCCAACGCCTGGGATTTTTATCAGGCTATGGACTGCTTTGTTCTGCCGTCAAGATACGAGGGGCTTGGAATTGTCGCCATTGAAGCGCAGGCGTCGGGATTGCCCGTTGTGTGCTCCACCTGCGTTCCCGCGGAGGTTAAGGTCACAGATTCCGTTTCCTTTTTATCATTGCAGGACAGCCCCGAAAAATGGGCGCAGGAAATAACAGAAAAAAAGGCGGTCAGAAAAGATATGACAGCTGTGCTGACGGAAGCGGGATATGATATTGAAACCGAGGCCCATGTTCTGCTTGATTATTATCTGGATTTGTTAAAGGTGTAATTATAATGATTGCAGGAATTGTGGTACTTTACGAGCCTGAAGAAAAGGATATAGACAATCTGAAGCAGTACATCGGCAAGGTGGATTACCTGCTTGTTCTGGATAATTCCGCAGAGGATAATTACAGAAGAGTGAACGGGGCGGTACAAATTGACGGCTGTCATGTGATCTACGAACATTTCAACAAAAACATAGGCTTATGCGCCGCTCTCAATTACGGGGTTTCCGCAGCGCAGAAAAAAGGGTGTCAATGGGCATTGCTTATGGACGAGGACAGTTCTCTTGCTACTGACATTGTGGGTGTATATAAGCGGTATATAGAGCAGAACGATACCTCCGAGGCTGCTGTTTTAGCGCCTGTCCATTTATACGATAGGAGTAATGCGTCGGGATATGCGGGCTGTAAAAGGGTCAAGTGGGCTATGACCTCCGGGTGCCTGTACAACATAGCCCTGTTTGAAAAATCAGGGGGCTTCCTCGAGGAGCTGTTTGTTGAAGGACTTGATTTAGATTACTGTTACAGAGCAGGCGAGTCAGGGTATCAGGTAATCGAATGCGGAGAAGCACAGCTGCTTCATCACCCTGCAAAAACGGCAGAGTTCAGGCTGTTCAACAAAATAACTCTGTTTAAATACGGATATGCCGATTCCCACAGATATTTTATGCAGGCAAGAAGTCTGGTGTGGCTGATTTTCAGATACAGACATTTAGAAAATATTATTATGTATTTCTGGAAATGGTTTAAGGTGATCTTTTTATTTCCCCATAAAATGGACTATTGCAGAAATATGGTCAGAGGCAGCAAGGAAGGGTATCAGCTGTGGAAAAAATGCAAAAAAATCAAATAGACCTTACAATTGCGGTGCCTGTGTATAATGTAGAGAAATATCTCAGACGCTGCCTTGACAGTCTGGTGGGTCAGGATTATGAAAGCAGGGAAATTCTGATTGTCAACGACGGCTCAACGGACAACAGCCTTTCAATTTGCAGGGAATACGCAGAGAAATACGAATACATACGGTTAATAAATCAGGAAAACAAGGGCCTTGCCGCCGTTCGGAACATCTGCATAAAAGAGGCGCGGGGCGCTTACATATCCTTTATTGACAGCGACGACTATGTGCTTCCCGGTCTTTACAGCCATTTAATGCCCATGCTTATTAAAGACCATACGGACATAATGTGCTTTGGCTTTATAGATAATTATGAGGATAGAGCGGATTGTCCGGATATTCACTATTCCAATGATTGCGAAGAAAAAATAAAGCTGTTTACGGCAGCCGAAGCTCTTGATGAAATGCTTCTGCCTAATAATATAGATGTAATTACCTGCAACAAAATCTTTAAAAAGGATCTGTTCAAGAATATTTCATATCCCCGGGATATGCTGTATGAGGATATGTTTACGAATTATAAGGTTATTGCGTCCGCAGAAAAAATATGCAGTACAAATTACAAGTTTTATGTGTACTGCCACAGAGAGTCTTCCATAGGAGGAATGAAGTTCAGCGAGAAAACCATGAACCTTGTGGACGCAGTAAACGAGGTTTATGAATTTGCGAAAATTCACGGCCTGGAAAAGCCTGTGCATCTTAATGTGGGATATACATTTTGGCTGGTGGTGGTTCTGAATATAATGATTCGAAGCGGCCACAAAGACAAGGCATATCTGAAACAAACAAGAGCCGCCGTAAAAAAGCATTTCTTTGAAATATGGAATGATAAATATATTGGCATTACAAGAAAAATACAGCTCTCTTTGGTGCTGTGTCCTTATATGTTTTACAAAGCAGTTTACCTCAGATACCTGAAAACGGTCAGAAACAAGCAATAACAGAAAGCAGCAACAGAAAAGTTGCTGCTTTCTTGCTTTTCGCCGCTTATTCCCAAAACGACGAATACGGGATTGCTGACGCTTTCAGCTTTGCCCGAAATCTGATATTCATACCAACGCTTTTTTATTTTACGTCCGTATTCTCCTTTTCCCCTATATAAAGAGGAGGATATTCCAGCGCCTCGGCAGGCGCATCAGCCGAAGCTTCAACCCATTCTCCCTCCGCCTCAGCGGCTGTTTCCTTTGCGGAAATTCGGGAGCATATTTCCGCAAGCTGCTCCGCAGGGATTGCGGAAAGGGCCTTTACCTGCTCCTCCGAAAGAAGCGGTAGCACCTTTGACAAAACGGTAATGTCCCCTTGCGAAAGAGCGTCAAGCTCCTCGGGGGAAAGAGCTTCCGCCGCCGTTGCAAGAGCCTGATTTGCATAGCTGTCGGCGGTATAGCTGATAAAAGCGGATTCGCTTACGTTTACGTCGTAAATCTGCTTGCCCGTATGGTCGATATGGTAGCTGTCGTGGTAGATAAGCTCCGAAACGGTTACAAAATCCATTCCCTGCTGCTTCAGCTTAAGCAGGATTTCGGGCAGAGCGGCTGTGGTGTTTTCAAGGTCGTTGTGGAAAAGGAGAATAGAGCCGCTTTCCGTATTGTCCATAATGCGTTTGCAGATTGTGGGGGCGTCGGGCTCCTGCCAGTCGATGCTGTCGGCGCTCCACTGTACCGCCTCGTACCCCATGCCCTTAACCGTAGTGAGCATATTATCGTCATACTCCCCGTAAGGACCTCTGTAAAGGGTGGGCTTTTTGCCTGTAATTTTCACGATTTTGTTTTCGCAGGCCTTTGTGTCTGCAATAAGGTCGGTTATGTTCATTCCTGCAACGTGGGGGTGCTTGTCGGAATGATTTCCGATTTCGTGACCGCTGTCCGCAAATTTTTTCACATCGTCGGGGTACTTGTCGCAGAATTCCCCCGTAACGAAAAAGGTAGCCTTTGCGCCTGCGTTGTCGAGGATTTCAAGAAGCTGGTCGGTATTGGAGTTTCCCCAGGCGCAGTCGAAGGTGAGAGCGATTTTGTTGTCCCCTCTGTCAACGCAGTAAACAGGCAGCAAGGGCTCGTCGGCGGCGGCGTTGATTGCGTTCAGTATGGCGGTAACGCCAATGGCAATGCCGCAGAGCAGGGCGAGAGCCACCATTACCAGCTGTAAGGTCCGTTTTTTTGTTGTGGTAAAAGCAAGCATAATCATTATCCTTTCGTGTTTTTTGGTAAAATATATGCTTGTTTGCGGACAAAAATGCGGCGCCGCTTATTTTGCGACAATTGATAATGCAATGTATTATGCAATTTTACAAAAATATAAATGCAAAATTGGGCATTTATACAAAGGTGCATAAAAAAGTTGAAAAATAGGGAAAATGCTGGTATAATAATATATGTATTTTTCAAAACCAAACAGCAAAGGGGATAAAAATGGAAGAATTTCTTCGTGCTCTTGCAGAAAATGAAGAGCAGGGCTTTTTTGATACGCTTGTTGACGTAAATAACGCAATAAATGACTTTGTGTGGGTAAAAATAGGCTTGTTCCTGCTTATCGGCACGGGCATACTGATGACCGTACTTACAAAGGTATTCCAGATTTCGCATTTAAAAACCTGGTGGACCTCCACCATTGGCGGAATGTTCAGCAAAAAGGCTCACAAGAAGGAGGGCAAGGGCTCTGTTTCACAGTTTCAGGCGCTTTGCACCGCTCTTGCGGCAACAATAGGCACAGGCAACATTGCAGGCGTTGCGGCAGCAATCGCAGTTGGCGGTCCCGGCGCGGTTTTCTGGATGTGGCTGGCGGCGTTTTTCGGAATGATGACCAACTTCTCCGAAAACGTCCTGGGTATTTACTACCGCCGCAAAAATGAAAAAGGCGAATGGTCGGGCGGCGCAATGTACTATCTGCAGTACGGTCTTGGGGGCTATAAGCACATGAAAACCGCAGGCAGAGTGCTTGCTGTGTTGTTCTCGGTTTTCGCTGTGCTTGCGTCCTTCGGTATCGGCAACTGCGGACAGATTAACAAGATAACTCTTAACCTTGAATCGGCGTTTTTCTCCGCATTCAGCGACAGTTACGCTTTCGGGGACGTTAAGTGGACCTCTCTTATTATCGGTATTGTGCTGATGATTTTAGGCGGACTTATAATTTTCGGCGGACTTCAGCGCATTGCCGCTACTGCCGAAAAAATCGTACCCTTTATGGCTTGCGCTTACATAATCGGCTGTCTTGTCATCTTCTGCATACACATCAACACAGTCGGCGATATGTTCGCTTCGATTTTCCGCTTTGCATTCGGCATTGAGGCGGTTGCAGGCGGCGCAACGGGCGTTGCAATCTCCACGGTAATCACTCAGGGCTGCAAGCGAGGAGTTTTCTCCAACGAGGCAGGTCTTGGCTCGTCGGTAATGGTACATTCCGCTTCCAACGTAAAAGAGCCTGTTCAGCAGGGTATGTGGGGCATTTTCGAGGTATTTGCGGACACAATCGTTGTCTGCACTATGACCGCCATTGTGGTGCTTTCATCGGGGCAGATCGACCTTGAAACAGGCCGTATGATAGGAAACAGCGACGGCTCAACTCTGGTTGCCTCCGCATTCGGCAATGTGTTCGGTGCTCCGGGCGAAATGTTCATTGCAATAGCTATGCTTATGTTCGCCTTTACAACAGTTCTCGGCTGGTCCCATTACGGCTCAAAGTCGGTTGAATACCTGTTCGGCATCAAGGCGGCAAAGGTTTACAAGGTTATTTTCGTGCTGATGATAGTTGCAGGCTCTCTGATGACATCATCAATCGCATGGGATATTTCCGATACCTTCAACGGACTTATGATGATTCCCAACCTTATAGGCGTGGTGGCATTGTCCCCTGTGGTTGTGAAGATAACCAAGAATTTCGTTGACCGCAAGATAAGGAAAAAGGACGTTGAGCCTGTGCTGTCGGTAATACCGGAAATTCAGGCTGAATATGCCGAGGCAATAAAGAACGAGGAATAAAGCTCTGAATAATTAAAGATACCCGTCTGTTACAGGACGGGTATTTTTGCGTTATGAATAATTGTGCAATTCCCAATCAGCAGCCCTCGACCGCCGCCCAGAGCACCTCGCCAATTTTATCCCTTATAACCAGCGCAGCTCTGCTGTCGGCAGGGGTCGCGTCACGGTTAATCAGCACAAGCTTATCCCCTATGTAATAGTCCAGCAGTCCTGCCGCAGGATAAACCGCAAGTGAAGTGCCGCCCACTATAACCACGTCAGCCGCCTCCAGTGCCTTTACGGAGGAGGTAATTGTGCCGCTGTCCAGTCCCTCCTCGTAAAGCACAACGTCAGGCTTTACAATTCCGCCGCATTGGCATTTTGGCACGCCGCTGCTCTCAATTATAAATTCAAGGGGAAAGAACTTGTGACAACGGGTGCAGTAATTGCGGAGCACCGAGCCGTGAAGCTCGTAAACACGCTTGCTGCCTGCTTTCTGATGAAGTCCGTCAATATTCTGGGTGATTACCGCCTTAAGCTTGCCCATTTGCTCCAGCCTTGCAAGAGCAAGGTGGGCTTTGTTTGGCTGTGCGTCGGGAAAAAGCATTTTCTTCCGATAAAAGTCGTAAAACTCCTCCGTATGGCTTGCATAAAAGCTGTGGCTGAGCATAGTTTCGGGAGGATACCTGAACTGCTGATTGTACAGCCCGTCTGTTGAGCGGAAATCGGGAATATTGCTCTCGGTGGAAACCCCTGCTCCCCCGAAAAACACAATGTTGTCGGAATTGCGGAACATTTCCGAAAGCTTTTCAATGTGGGTCATATTGCACGTCCTTTCTGCTGATTTTTCTTTATGCCTGATCAATAATCACTTTATAACCAGCACCATACACTCCTCTGATTCCTCAAAGCCAAGCTTTTTGTACAAGGGTCTGCCCGATTCCGTTGCGTCAAGGCTGATTTCGGTGACGCCCCTTTTCCTTGCCTCGTCAATAAGCATTGTCACCATTTTTGCGGCAATACCCTGTCGGCGGTAATGGGGATTTGTGTACACGTTCATAAGATGAGCACGTTTGCCTGTGGGGTGAGAAAAGGTGGGCATTAAGTCTGTATAGCACATTGTAGCACAGCCAATAGCCTTTTCATCAAGGGCGAGAACAGTTGTCTGATTTCCCTCAAGGAAGAAGCGGCGGCTTGCATTTACAAAATCCTCGTCAAAGGCATAATCCTCGGGAAGTCCGTTTACCGCCTTCAGCATTTCCAGCCTGCTTGCCATGCACGGCTCAATGTCCTTTGCGGAAGCGATTCTGTATTCTACGGGAGAAACGTTCTTCTCGATTTCATACACTCTGACTTCGAAAAGCTCCTCCGAATCGAATTTTTTCGAAAGCTCTTTTGTTCCTACAAAGGTCATTCCGCATTTCTCCATAACCCTCCCCGAAGCGGGATTGTCAACGTGATGACAGGCGCAGACCTTATCGGAGCCTTTGCGGAAAAGCTCGGCAATTAAAGCCTTGACTGCCTCGGTCATTATCCCCTTGCCCCAGTAGTCATAGCCAAGCACATAGCCTATTTCGGGAATACCGTCGCTGTTTATGAAGACTGAAATATTGCCGATAGGCTCATCCTTTCCCTTCAGGGTAATGGCGAATTGGTTTTCATCGTCAAGAATTGTTTTCAGAAAAGCCTTTGTGGTTTCGGGACTTTCGTGAGTGTGCCAGCGGCAGTATTCGGCTACACGGGGGTCTGAGGCCCAGTTTTTGTACATTGCTGTATAATCGTCCTCACGGAAATTACGGAGAACAAGTCTTTCGGTATATAATGTGTTCATAAAAACTCCTTAAGTTACAATGTTGCTTATCCACACGCCCTTTTTGATAAGCACCGTACCGATAATCAGCTTAATAAAGTCGGCAGCCTGCACAATGGCGAATACCGCTAAAATAGGCAGCGGCGTGAAGCTGCACAGAACAAGAGCAAGGGGCAATGTGACCACCCAGGAAAAAACGCTGTCGAAAAGGAAGGTAACAAGGGTTTTGCCCCCCGAGCGGAGAGTGAAATACAGCGCATTGAGAAAGCCCTGAACGGGGAAAAACAGCGCCGTTATTATAATGAACCACTGTCCGTAGCTGCGGACGGTTTCCGTTGTGTCGTAGAAAAGGGGGAATACTCCCGAAAGGGCAACGAGAATTACCGTAAGCGCACTGCTGATAATCCCCGTAAACCACATAAGTCGGAAGGAGCTTTTCCTTGCGGTATCGTAATCCTCTGCGCCCAGGAACTGACCGATTACTATTCCCACCGCATTTCCCAGCGCAACGAACACAACGTTAAGCAGATTGCAGATTGCGTTGGAAATATTCAGTCCTGCAACGATTTCAAGCCCCTTGGTGGAATAGCACTGAGTAAGCGCCGCAATTCCTCCTGCCCAGAGAAACTCGTTGAAGAAAATGGGCAGACCCTTTATAATAATGCGCTTTGCGGTTTCCTTCGGAATAAGCATTGTGCGGTATGCGCCCACAAGAAATTGGTGCTTTTCCCTTTTGACGGCGTGGGTTGAAACAAGCACAATTCCCATTTCAACAAAGCGTGCCAGCACCGTTGCAATTGCCGCACCCTGAACTCCAAGCTTGGGAAAGCCGAAATTGCCGTAAATCAGCAGATAGTTGAACACCACGTCCACAATTACCGAGCATACTCCGGCAATCATGGGCTTGACGCTCTGTCCCGTTTCCCTGAGGCTTCCCGCATATATCTGAGTAAGCACAAAGGGCGGCAGTCCTATAAGCATAATGTGGAGATAATCAAGACCGTACTTCATTGTAAGGGCAGGGTCGATAGTCTCGCTTTCCCCGTGAAGATACAGACCGATAAGACTTTCGCCGCCGAAAATGAAAATCAGCGTTCCCAGCGCAAGGCAGATTCCGCAAATCCAGTGCTTAATGCGGAAGGTGTTTCTGAAGCCTTCCATATTGCCCTGTCCGTAGTACTGCGCACCGTAAATTCCCGGTCCCGAAAGTCCGCCGAAAATTGAAAGGCTGAACACAAACAGAAGCTGGCTCACAATGGAAACGGCGGTCATTGCCTCCGTGCCCTGACTTCCTATCATTATGTTGTCAACCAGCCCAACCATATTGGTAACGCCGTTCTGTATCATCATAGGCACCGCAAGCCGCAGCGCCCGCTTGTAAATTTCCTTATTGTTCATTTTTTCACTCCTTTGTGAATGACGTACTGAAAGTATAGCACAATAAAGTAAATAATGCAATAAGGCAGACAGCCCGAAAAATCAAAATCCCCTGCCGGAGGGAGATCCTTCGGCAGAGGAAATTGATAAATATGAAATGGGGATGAAATAGGAAAAAGCTTATTTGATTTCAAGGCGTTTTGCGCTCGGAACACATTCCGTCTTTTTCGGCAGAGTAAGCGTAAGCACGCCGTTCTTGTATTCAGCGTCG
>CAMDZU010000018.1 GCA_945910715.1 uncultured Clostridia bacterium | reverse complement strand
GGCAAGGAAATCCCTGTTTACGGTATTCTTTCCGCCTATAACGAGGAGGAGGGAGAAATCACTCTTACCTCCGACGAGGGCGAAAGAACGCTTAAAATCGCAAAGTGCATCAAAATCAATTCCGATTTATAATAATATTTATTTCAGGAGGACAATGGAAAACAATGGCTAAAAATACCGAAAATACACCTAACTTCTTCGAGGCGCTTTCAGCCCTTGCAAAGGAAAAGGGAATCGAGCCCAACGTGCTTATCGAGAAGATTCAGACTGCCCTTGTAATCGCAATCAAAAAGGACTATCCCCACAGCGAAAACACACAGTTCAACTTCGACCTTGAAAAGGGCAAGTTCGACGTTGCTATCTTAAAGGAAGTAGTTGAAGAGGTAGAAGACCCTGCAAATCAGATTACCCTTGACGAAGCAAGAACAATCAGCAAGCGTATGCAGATAGGCGATATGTGCCCCATAAAGCTTGACACAAAGCATTTCGGACGTATTGCCGCTCAGACCGCAAAGCAGGTTATCAAGCAGGGCATCAAGGAGGTTGAACGCTCACAGCTTATCGAGCAATGGGGCGGATACCAGAACGAAATGAAGCCTGCAACAGTGCTTAAAATCGAGCCTGTTTCGGGCAATGCAATGGTGGACATCAACCACAACGAAGTTCCTCTTTTCAAGAGCGAGCAGATTCCCGGCGAAACCTTGAAGGTAGGGGACGTTGTTCAGGTTTACGTTTCAGGCGTATCCGCAACAGACAAGCGCCCCACTCTCAAAATCAGCAGAACAGCAAGAGAGCTTATCAAGCGTCTTTTTGAAAACGAAGTTCCAGAAATTCACGACGGCACAGTTGAGATAAAGTCAATCAGCCGTGAGCCGGGCTCAAGAAGCAAAATCGCCGTTATCAGCAACGACCCTAACGTTGACGCTCTCGGCTCCTGCATAGGTCCGCAGAGAAGCAGAATAAGCAAGATATGCGAGGAGCTTAAGGGCGAGAAAATCGACGTTGTAATGTACAGCGACGACCCAAAGGAATTTATCAAGCAGGCGCTTAAGCCTTCGGACGTGGTAAGTGTTGAAATTCCCGATGAAACCGTAAAGGCCTGCACCGTGCTTGTTCCCGACAGCCAGCTTTCCCTTGCAATCGGCAACAAGGGTCAGAACGCAAAGCTTGCCGCAAGACTTACAGGCTTCAAAATCGACATCAAGCCCGAAAGCGGATTTTTCGAGGGTTAATCGGTATGGAGAAGAAAGTACCGCTGAGAAAATGCCTTGGCTGTGATGAAATGACGGGCAAAAAGGGACTGCTTCGTATTGTAAGGAGCAAGGAGGGAGAAATTTCCCTTGACCTTACGGGAAAGAAATCTGGCAGAGGAGCATATATCTGCAGGGACGCCGAATGCTTTGCAATGGCAAGAAAAAAGCGCAGCCTTGAACGCTCCCTTAAATGTCAGATACCGAGCGAGGTTTACGACCAGCTGGAACAGGAAATCAAAAAGCTATGAACAATAAGCTTAACACAATAGGACTGTGCAGAAAGGCAGGAAAGCTTATAGGCGGCTTTGACGCCGTTTTCGAGGAGCTTGAAAAGCCTAAGTCCAAGGCGGCAGGTATTCTTATTGCAAAGGATATTTCCGCCAAAACAAAAAAAGAGGTTCTTTTCCGAGCGCAGCGCAGTAATGCAAAGGTTGCGGAAATCGACTGCACAATGGATCAATTGCAGCAGGTGCTGGGAAAAAGAATAGGCGTTATCGCTATCTTAGATGAGGGCTTTTACAAAAGCCTGTCTAATTGAAATAAATAACAAATTTCTACTTATAATATCATTGGGGGATACTGAATGGAACAAAAAGACAAATTACGCGACGTTGCAAAAAACCTTAACGTAACGCCAAATGAAATTATCGACGTTGTAAAGGAATACTGCGGCGTTGAAAAGAAAAATACCGCGTCTTTAGAGGGTGCGGAGCTTGATATTGTCCTTGAGAAAATCTCACAGGCAAATCAGGTTGAAAGCTTCAACGAATATTTCGCTTCGGCAACCAGAAAGGAAGAGCCAAAGCCCGAGCCTAAGCCTGAGCCTAAGCCCGAGCCAAAGGCAGAGCCAAAGCCTGAGCCAAAGCCCGAGCCAAAGGAGCAAAAGCAGGAAAAGCCTGCCGAAAAGCCAAAGCAGCCTGCACAGAGCAATCAGAACGCCGAAAGGAAGAACAGCGACCGTCCAAAGAACAATCAGAACGGCGACCGCCAGCAGCGCCCCGCAGGAAATCAGAACGGACAGCGCCCACAGGGCAATCGTGATAACCGCGACAGCCGTGATAATCGTGATAACCGTGATAATCGTCAGAACGGAAAGGGCAATTCCGGCAAGGACGGCTTTAACAGGGACAACAGAAACGACCGTCCCGCAGACAAAAAGCAGCCTGCACCTCAGAAAATCGCTCCCAAGACCGTTGCTCCTGCTGTTGACATTACCAATATCAAGACAAACGAGCCCCCCGTTGCAAATCAGAAGCAGAAGGGCGAGGCTGTACAGCGTGGCGAGCAGGTAACAAAGCGTGTTGACACAAGAGGCAGCTATGTTGACCTTGACAAATACAACGAGCGCTATGAAACAATCGCTCCTCAGGGAATGAGAAATTCCAAGCAGGACGCTTTCACAAAGAAGCAGAAAATCAATCAGAAATCACAGCAGAAAAAGCCCTTCGGCAGCAAGAACAACCGTGAAACCGAAGCGCAGAAGCTTAAGCGCCTGGAGCTTGAAAGAGCAAGAAAGCAGCAGCTTAAGGTACAGATTCCCGACGAAATCGTTGTTTCCGAGCTTGCCTCAAGACTTAAGGTAACCGCCACCGAGGTTATCAAAAAGCTGTTCGAATTAGGCGAAATGTGCACCATAAATCAGGTTATCGACTTTGACACAGCGGCCCTTGTTGCGGAGGAATTAGGCGCAAAGGTTGAAAAGGAAGTCATTGTCACAATCGAGGAAAAGCTGTTTGAGGAGATTGAGGACACAGACGAAAACCTTAAGCCAAGACCGCCCGTTGTTGTAGTAATGGGACACGTTGACCACGGCAAGACCTCGCTCCTTGACAAAATCAGAAACGCCAGCGTTGCAGAGGGCGAAGCAGGCGGTATCACACAGCATATCGGCGCTTACCGTGTAAACGCAGGGGGACGTGAGATAACCTTCCTTGATACTCCGGGTCATGAAGCCTTTACAGCAATGCGTGCAAGAGGAGCAAGCGTAACGGATATTGCAATACTTGTTGTTGCGGCGGACGACGGCATTATGCCCCAGACCGTTGAAGCAATCAACCACGCAAAGGCGGCAGGAGTTTCCATTATCGTTGCAATCAACAAAATCGACAAGCCAGGCGCAAATCCCGAGCGTGTAAAGCAGGAGCTTACCGAACATGGTCTTGTTGTTGAGGAATGGGGCGGCGATACTATATGCGTTCCCGTTTCCGCAAAGACAGGCGAGGGCATTGACGACCTGCTTGAAATGGTAGGTCTTACAGCGGACGTTATGGAGTTAAAGGCTAACCCCGACCGTCTTGCAAAGGGCGCAGTTATCGAGGCAAGACTTGACAAGGGCAGAGGTCCGATTGCAACACTTCTCGTACAGAACGGTACTCTCCATACAGGGGACGCTATTATCGCAGGCACAGCCGTTGGCCGTGTTCGTGTAATGCGTGACGATAAGGGCAGAACAGTCAAGGAAGCAGGTCCGTCTGTTCCTGTTGAAATAATGGGTCTTGCGGAGGTTCCGAGCGCAGGGGACACCTTTGCGGCTGTTGAAAACGAAAAGCTGGCAAGAGAGCTGGTTGAAAAGCGTAAGTTCGACGCTAAGGAGGAGCAGTTCAAGCTGTATCAGAAGGTAACTCTTGACAATCTGTTCCAGCAGATTGCAAGCGACGAAATGAAGGAGCTGCCCATTATCGTAAAGGCGGACGTACAGGGCTCTGTTGAAGCGGTAACCCAGTCCCTTATGAAGCTTTCCAACGAGGAAGTAAGAGTTAAGGTAATCCACGGCGGCGTAGGCGCAATCAACGAAAGCGACGTTATGCTTGCAAACGCCTCCAACGCAATTATCGTAGGCTTTAACGTAAGACCAAACGCAAACGCAGAGGACAACGCAAAGCGTGACGGAGTTGAAATCAAGTGCTACCGCATTATCTATGACGCAATCGAGGAAATCCAGGCGGCAATGAAGGGTATGCTCGCTCCTAAGTTCAAGGAAGTTCCTCTGGGCAAAATCGAGGTGCGTCAGGTTTACAAGATTACGGGCGTAGGCGCTGTTGCAGGCTGCTATGTGCTTTCGGGCAAGGTAACCAGAAACGCCGAAATAAGAGTTGTCCGTGACGGTATTGTGCTTTCAGAGGACAAAATGAGCAGCTTAAAGCGCTTCAAGGACGACGCAAAGGAAGTTGCGGAGGGCTACGAGTGCGGTATTACCCTTGAAAAGTTCACCGATATGAAGGAAGGCGACATTTTTGAAGCCTTCATTATGGAAGAAATAAAGGATTAACCTACTTTAACGAAAGGAGAAACGTTATGGCAAATCATAATCTTCAGCGTTTATCCGAAGACGTAAAAAGAGAAATATCCGTCGCTATGCAGGAAATAAAGGACAGCAGAGTTGCGGGAGGAATTGTTTCGGTTTCCCACCTTGAAATAACCTCCGATTTAAGCTACTGCAAAATCTACATTTCCTGCCACGGCGGCAAGGAAAAAACAAACGAAGCAGTGGAGTGCTTAAAGGGCGCGGCAGGCTTTTTCAAAAGGCGCATCAACGCAAGAATAAAAATGCGCAAAATGCCCGAGCTTATTTTCCTGCCGGACAATTCCCTTGATTATTACGACCACATCAGCAAAATCATTGACAATCTCCCTAAACCAACAACAGACAAGGAAGAAGAAAATGAAAATTGATATTAAACAGGCGGCAGACTTCCTGCTAAAAAAGGACAATTTCCTCATTCTCTCCCACGCAAATCCCGACGGCGACACCATGGGCTGCTCCCACGCTCTCTGCGGCATATTGCAGCAGCTTGGCAAAAAGGCGAAAATCGCCTGTGCAGACCAATTTTCGGAGCGGTTTGCCTATATGAAAAAGGGGCTTGAGGCTCAGGAGTTTGAGCCGACCACCATAGTCAGCCTTGACGTTGCGGACAGAAGGCTGCTTGGCAGTCTTAACGAGGTTTACGGCGACAGGGTGCAGCTTTGTATCGACCACCACCTTTCCCATGTTGAATATGCGGAAAAGACCCTGGTTGACCCGGACACAGCCGCCTGCTGTGAAATTGTGTACAAGGTAATCTGCGAAATGGGAGCGAATATCACAAACGAGATTGCCGCTTGTCTTTACACGGGAATTGCCACCGACACAGGCTGCTTCAAATTCTCCAACACAACCTCACAGACCCACTTTATAGCCGCAAAGCTTATGGAATTTGACTTTGATTTCGGCAGTATCAACTACACCCTTTTCGATATGAAAACAAAGGCAAGACTCAGCCTTGAAGAGCGTGCAATCAACAATATGGAGTTTTTCTGCGGTGACAAATGCGCCCTTGTGGTGCTTACAAAGCAGATGATGGACAGCGTTGATATTGAGGACTGCAACGGAATTTCCGCCCTGCCCCGTCAGATTGAGGGCGTGGAAGTGGGCATTACTCTCAAGGAGAAAAACGGCGAATGGAAAGCCTCCATGCGCTCCGCAAGCAAGGTTGACGTGCAGAAAATCTGCTCGACCCTTGGCGGCGGCGGTCATCTGAGAGCCGCAGGCTGTACCGTAAAGGGCGACCTTGAAACAGCAAAGAAAACGGTAATCGAGGCGGTAACCGCCGAAATGAAAAATCTGGGACTTGCCGAATAATACTGATTCCTGATTTCCTTACAGACAAGGTCTGTAAGGAGAGCCGCCTGAAAGGCGGCAAGTCAAAACCTATGGTTTTGACTGAATTAGTATTGAACGGCTTTCCTGCGGCTTCGCCGCTCCCGCCGCAAAGCGGTGGGAACAATCTATAGACATTGTCTATAGGTTGTTCAGGAAATAGTATAAGGGGGCAAGGGCTTGAACGGAATTATCTGCGTTTACAAGGAAAAGGGCTTTACTTCCTTTGACGTTGTGGCAATAATGCGCCGTATCTGCGGCACGAAAAAGATAGGTCACGGGGGAACTCTGGACCCGATGGCGGAGGGTGTTCTGCCCATATTCGTCGGAAACGCCACAAAGGCGGTGGATTTCTGCCCCGATTCCTCAAAGGAATACAGGGCGGGCTTTCGTCTTGGCATTTCCACCGACACACAGGACATAACGGGAAAAATCCTTTCGGAAAGCAATAAGCAGGTTTCAAAGGACGAGCTGGAGCGTATTCTCCCCCCCTTCCGAGGGGATATAATGCAGCTTCCCCCAATGTATTCCGCCGTGCAGGTTGGCGGCAAACGGCTTTACGACCTTGCAAGAGAGGGTATTGAGGTTGAGCGTCAGCCCCGACCCATAACCATTCACAGACTTACCCTTGACAGCTTCGAAAACAACGAGGGCTTTCTCACCGTAGGCTGCTCAAAGGGCACATATATCCGCACTCTTATCCACGATATAGGACAGGCGGCAGCCACGGGGGCGGCAATGACTTCCCTCCTGCGTACAAAATCGGGGGTATTCACCCTTGAGGACTGTCACAGGCTTGATAAGCTGAAAGCCCTTGAACAGGGGGAGCTTGAAAAGCTGTTAATGCCCCTTTCACGGCTGTACGAAAATGTTCCCAAGGCTGTTCTTGACGAAAAGCAGACCCGAATGTTCAGAAACGGCGTGCTGCTTGACGCAGGACGAGTGGCTTTTGAAAAGGAAAGCGAAATTTACGCCGTTTATTCCTTTGACGGAAAGCTTATGGCGCTGGGCTATGTAAATGAAAGCGGCGAGCTTGCCGCAAAGCAGCGTTTCAAGGACCAATCCGAAACAAACTAAGAGGTACTATTTTGATTGATATAACTGCAAGAGGAATGAGGAACAGAAACAGCTCCGTTGCACTGGGCTTTTTCGACGGGCTTCATTTAGGACATATCGAGGTTATAAACGCCGCTCTTGCAAGGAAAGACCTTGCGGCAGTGGTATTCACCTTCAATAACAAAACACTCCTGCCAAAATTCAGCACAAGGGAGAACATAATCACCCACGAGCTCAAGCTGGAGCTTTTGAGCAAAATAGGGGTGGATTACATATTTGCGCCCGATTTTGCGGAGGTGCAGGACTATTCCCCCGAGGAATTTGTAAAGCGAATCCTTGTGGACAAGCTTAACGCAAAGTACGTTACCTGCGGCTATGATTTCCATTTCGGAAAGGGCGGCAGGGCTGACCCCACCGAGCTTTGCCATATTTGCAGGAAATACGGAATCGAGGTATGCGTGCTGTCGGCGGTAAGGGCGGAAAACGGCGAAATTATCAGCTCCACCGCCATAAGAAAGCTTATTAAAGAGGGGAACGTCGCCCTTGCCAACAAATACCTTGGATACGAGCTTACCTATGTGCTTGAAGTGGAGCACGGCAGAAAGCTGGGAAAGCAGCTTGGCTTCCCCACTATCAATCAGACAATACCAAAAGGGACGATAATCCCCAAATTCGGCGTATATAAAAGCTGGGTAATGATTTCGGGACACATTTACCCGGGCATTACAAATATCGGCGTAAAGCCGACGGTAAACGGCGAAAACGCCGAGCCAAATATGGAAACCCACATTATCGGCTGGGCAGGCGACCTTTACGGACTGAGGACAAGAGTTATTCTCCGTGAATACGTCCGTGAGGAAAAGAGGTTTGCAAGCCTTGACGAGCTTAAGGCTCAGATTAAAGCCGATAAGGAATTATGTATGAAATAAAAAGGACGGTAACTGAAAATGAAAGTTAGAACACGTTTTGCACCGAGCCCCACGGGCTATATGCACATAGGCAATCTCCGCACCGCTTTGTACACCTATCTTATTGCAAAGCAGAATGACGGTACCTTTATTCTCCGTATCGAGGACACCGACCAGGAGCGCTATGTTGAGGGCGCAACGGACGTTATCTATAAAACCCTCCGTGACTGCGGACTTAACTGGGACGAGGGCCCCGACAAGGACGGCGGCTTCGGTCCATATATCCAGTCGCAGCGTATGGGAATGTACAAGGACTACGCTCTTCAGCTTATCGAAAAGGGCGAGGCTTACTACTGCTTCTGTGACAAGGACAGAATAGAGGAGCTTCACGCAGTACAGAGAGCAAGCGGAATTTCTCCTATGTACGACAGACATTGCCGCAATCTTTCCAAGGAAGAGGTTGAGGAAAAGCTTGCCGCAGGCACTCCCTATGTAATCAGACAGAAGATTCCAACAGAGGGCACAACCACCTTCCACGACGAGATTTACGGGGACATTACCGTTGAAAACTCCACCCTTGACGACCAGATTCTCATTAAGACGGACGGAATGCCAACCTACAACTTTGCCAACGTAATCGACGACCACACAATGCAGATTACTCACGTTGTAAGAGGAAACGAGTACCTTTCCTCCGCTCCCAAGTACAATCTGCTTTATAAGGCATTCGGCTGGGAGCCGCCCATTTACATTCACGTTGAGCATATTATGAAGGACGCACAGCACAAGCTGTCAAAACGTGACGGCGACGCCTCCTATCAGGACTTAATGGCAAAGGGATACCTTACCGAGGCGGTAATAAACTATATTGCTCTGCTTGGCTGGGCGCCGAAGGGAGAAAACGAGATTTTCACCCTTGACGAGCTTATCAAGGAATTCAGCATTGATGGTATTTCCAAGTCACCTGCTATTTTCGACGCAATGAAGCTTAAGGCAATCAACGGCGTTTATATCAGAAAGCTTGCTCCCGAAAAGTTCAAGGAGCTTGCAGTTCCCTACATCAGACAGACCTGCAAGAGAGAGGACATTGACCTTGACATTCTCTGCTCAACCTTACAGCCGAGAGCGGAGCTTTTCACAGATATTCCCGAGCAGGTTGACTTTATTGACGCTCTGCCCGAATACGATATTGCACTTTACACTCACAAGAAGATGAAGACCAACCCCGAAAACGCTCTTGACGCATTGCAGAGGGTTCTCCCCGTCCTTGAGGCAATTCCCGCAGAGGACTTTAACCACGACAGAATCCACGAGGATTTGTTCAAGCTTATTGAGGAAATGGGCGTAAAGAACGGCATTGTGCTCTGGCCGATCCGTGTTGCGGTTTCGGGCAAGCAGTTTACTCCCGGCGGCGGAATCGAGCTTTGCGCAATTTTAGGCAAGGACGATACCATTGCAAGAATCAAAAAAGGTATTGAAAAATTATCGTAATATTATCACACTGTTTTCACTTACTGATATTATCATAGCGGTAAGTGCATTTATGCAAACGTGATGAAAGGAAACAGAAATGATTGAGGTAAAAAACCTGTCCAAGCATTACGGCAGCAAGGTTGCGGTGGATAATATCTCCTTTACCGTCGAGGAGGGAGAAATATTAGGCTTTTTAGGGCCTAACGGCGCAGGCAAATCCACCACAATGAATATGCTGACCGGCTACATTTCCTCCACAGAGGGAAATGCAATGATAAACGGCGTTGACATTCTGGAAAATCCCATTAAGGCTAAGGCGGATATAGGCTATCTTCCCGAAAAGCCGCCCCTTTACCCCGATATGACCGTAAGCGAGTATCTGAAGTTCGTTTACAATCTGAAAAAGTGCAAATTGCCTATGAAGTCCCATCTGGGCGAAATATGCGAGCTTATCAAGATTACGGACGTAAAGGACAGACTTATACGCAATCTGTCAAAGGGCTATCAGCAGCGTGTGGGCTTTGCACAAGCACTGGTGGGAAATCCAAAGGTGCTTATCCTTGACGAGCCTACCGTTGGTCTTGACCCGAAGCAGATTATTGAAATAAGAACGCTGATAAAGCGCCTTGGAAAGAACCACACGGTTATTCTTTCCTCACACATTCTCCCCGAGGTGCAGGCTGTCTGCGACCGCATTGTTGTCATCAACAAGGGCAAAATCGTTGCCAACGACAAGACCGAAAACCTTGCAAGAAACCTTTCCGCCGACCACAGACTTATTGTGCAGGTTGAGGGCAGCGACAGCGAGGTTAAGAAGATACTGGAAGGTATCAGCGGCATGGACAGAGTTGTTGTGACAAGGGAAGCGGAAAAGGGCGTATTCGAATATCACCTTGACGCAAAAGAGGGCGTGGACGTAAGACGGGAGGTAAGCAAAAAGCTTATGGCGAGAAACTACCCCATTCTGCTTATGAAATCCAACGAGCTTACCCTTGAAGAAATATTCCTGAAACTTACCACCGGCGATATTTACGGTCAGGCGGACAAGTTTGAAAAGCAGATGGACAAAATCGAAAAACGGGGAGGTCTTAACTGATGCTTGCAGTATTCAAGCGCGAATTCGGCGCATATTTCAGCTCCCCTATCGGCTATGTTTTTATAGCGGTATATCTGTTCTTTTCGGGAGCGTTTTTCTACATTTTCGCCCTTTCCATGGGCTCAACGGATTTAAGCTATGTATTTCTCGGAATGTTCTTTGTACTTATGATATTCATTCCCGTGCTTACAATGAGGCTTATGTCGGAGGATAACAAGCAGAAAACCGACCAGCTTACCCTGACAGCGCCCATAAGCCTTTTCAGACTGGTAATGGGCAAGTTCCTTTCCGCTTTCTCAATCTTCCTTATAAGCACCTCGGTGCTGGTTGTTTACGCAATCGTGCTCAGCTTTTTCAGCGAAATTGCGTGGGCAATGGTATGGGGCAACATTGTGGGAATAATTCTCCTTGGCGCAGTTTTCATTGCGGCGGGACTGTTCATTTCCACCCTTACCGAAAACCAGATGATAGCCGCAGTAGGCAGTATGGCGGTAAACGTTGCATTGCTGCTTATGGACAGCCTTGCGTCGGTTATCCCAATCAAGTTTATTTCCGACATTCTTTCAAGTATATCGGTTTTTTCAAGGTTCAGCGAAATCACAACAGGTATTTTCAGCCTGGGCAACGTGCTGTTTTTTGTCAGCGTAATTGTCATTTTCCTGTTCCTCACGGTAAGGGTGCTTGAAAAGCGCCGCTGGTCCTGATAAGGGCGAAAAAACACGAATACAGAAAGGAATAACACAATGGCTAATCCATTCAAAAGCAAAAAGTTCAAATACGGCGGACTTTCGGTGCTTTTCACCGTGCTTTTCGTTGCGGCAATCGTCCTTGTAAACGTAATTGTAAACCTTGTGCTGGACCGTTTTGACGTAAAGGCAGACCTTACTTCCGAGGCGCTTTTCTCAATCGACAGCACAACCGCCGATTACCTCCGGACCCTTACGGGCAAGGTAAATATCACCGTAACAAACAG
>CAMDZU010000017.1 GCA_945910715.1 uncultured Clostridia bacterium | reverse complement strand
CGGCAATTTTCTGAATAAATACCTTCATTATGTCCGCTTCACGCTGCTTGTTGTTTTCGATTACCTTAAGGTCGGCTTTGGTGGCAATTCTGATGATTGGCTTTAAGGGAGAAACAATGTTGTTGTCGGGAATTTCCCTGTTTGAAATAACAACATCTCCGCACTCAACGCCTCTTGCCGTTTCAACAATTACCTTTGTGCCTTCTTCGATTTTCTGTCCGTTCGGGGAGAAATAATAAATCTTTCCCACCTCTTTGAAACGGACGCCTATAACTTCTATCATTATTTTCCTGCTTCTTTCTGTATTTTCTATAGAATAAGTTCGCACAGTCTGCTTGCGTAAACCGCACAGGCAAGCTGTACATTTGGGTTTAAGCTCTGCCGCTCAATAAAGGTCTGAATTTCCCTTGCCCCAAGGTCCAGTCTTTTCAGGGGAACGCTCCTTGCAAGCATTACCGCCTGCTCTCTGCAAGGAGAGTCAAAGCTGTCAAGTCCTGCCGTATAAACCATACCGTCACGGAAAACCTTAAGCAAAAGGGGCAAAGCCTTCTGCTGCAAATCACGGTTTGAAAGCCTTGCAAAGGCGGCGGCGGTTTTAAACTCGTTTTTCTCCGCAAGCCCCTGTGAAATTGCCTTTACAATTTCAACAACCTGCATTTCCGTTTCATTGCCGTAAGCGTCAAGGCATTTCCCTATATTTGCGCCGAAACCGGCAACAAGCTCATCCGCCTTGCTTTGGGGTATTCCGCTGTCGATAAGAGCGGCCCTGCATTCCTTTTCGCCGCATGGGGGCATTGGAATTGTGACAACTCTTGAAAGTATTGTAGGCAGAATTGCGCCAACGGAATCTGCGGTGAAAACAAAGCGGTTGAAGTCGGAGGGCTCCTCAATGAATTTTAACAATGC
Source organism: uncultured Clostridia bacterium (assembly GCA_945910715.1). Lineage (GTDB taxonomy): Bacteria > Bacillota > Clostridia > Oscillospirales > Ruminococcaceae > Ruminiclostridium_E. The sequence continues at coordinate 10,580 of CAMDZU010000017.1, read as the reverse complement.
GTTCTGACAGGTATCATTCATTGTTTCCGCCTCACGGAAAACATATACCTTAACATCTCCGTCATTGGGCTTTATTATTCCCTCTGCAAGCAGCTTCCTTAACTCGGTTACAGCGTATTTTTCCCTTGGCATTTCCGACAGCACGTCTATAAGGTCGGGGTGAATGTTCTTTTCCGCCTTGTGACAGGCGGCGCACATATCACAGGGAATACCGCCCTTTTTTTCGCAGAGGAACAGCTTTGCCGTATATTTCGCCATTACGCTTTTGCCTGTGCCCTTGTCCCCCGAAAAAAGAATTGCGTGGGGAAAACGGCCCGACTCCGCAAATTCAGCAAGGCGCTCCGTTAGTTTATCTTTGCCGTAAAGCTTCATTTATACCTTCTCAAAGCGTTCTATATCCGTAACGAAAATTGTTGCGCCGCCCACGCTTACCTCAACGGGAAAGCTGGTGTAGCTGCCTACTCCGTAGGTTGCCGCCGAGGGAACAAACTGCTTGCGCTTGTGGGAGTGTTCACGGATAATGTCTATAATGTTGTCAACCTTGTCATTGTCCGAGCAAATCAGAAAGGTTGTGTTTCCCGCCATAAGAAAGCCGCCTGTTGAGGCAAGCTTTGTGGCTGTGTATCCGCTTTTTGTGAGAGCCGTTGAAACGGAGTGAGAATCGTCATTGTTGATTATCGCATATATAAGCTTCATAATGTGCCGTTCCTTTCCAGCGTAAACTTGTTTTTATACTATTTTACCATATAAAAGGCGGAATGTAAATAAAAATTTTTAAACCCCTTACAAAACCGTTTCAATATATTCACAGCCGTACCGCCTTAATACCTCCGAACATTGCCCGTCTATTATTTCTCCCGGCATTACAAGGGGCACGCAGGGGGGACAGGGGGCGTAAATTCCGCCGCAGATTTTTCCCACAGCCTCTGAAACAGGGGTAAGGGTCACATTGCGGAAAAAGGCTTCTCGGGGCGGCATTGCCTTTTTGGGCGCAAGGACAGGTACTTCAAAGGGAGCAGCGGGTTTTCTCTGCGGAACTGACGTCAGCGCATCAAAAAGCCGCTCCGTATCCTTTTCTTCGGTTATTGTGGAGAAAAGAAAAATTACACAATTGTGGTCTGACATTTCACATTCAACGTTCTTTTCACGGAGCTTTTCCGCTAATTCAAAGCCGCTCATTCCCATTTCACAGGCGTTTACCGTAACTCTCATAAGGTCGCTTTTTTTAAGGGAAAAGCCCTTTGCCAAAAGCTTTTCCTTCAGTGCCGAAACAGCGTTAAAGGCTCTTTCCGCCTTTGCCATTTCCTCCGCAATATGCCTATTGCAAAGGTCAAGGCTGTCAAGAATAAGGTAAGAGGGGCTTGAAGTGCCGTAAAGCGCCATTATTTCCTTTGAACGCATAGCAAAATCCCTGTTTCCTATATGAAGATAAGCGCCCCCAGTAATGCAGGGCAGAGTCTTGTGGGCGGAATCGGCGGTCATGTCTGCGCCGTTTTTTATGGGGTGGTTATCGGTAAAAACAAGGTAAGCCCCGTGAGCGTTGTCCGCAAGGAGCAGTATATTATGAGCCTTGCACACGGCGGAAACCGCCCTTATATCGCACATTCCGCCGTAATAGTCGATACTGTTCAAAAATACCGCCGCCGTATCTTCGGTAATCGCCTTTTCAACGGCACTTGGGGATATTTCGGCTGACAGATACTCCTCGGGGTAAATCCAGTCAATGTCCATTCCCAGAGTTATTGCGGCGGAAACAAGGCTTTTGTGAGCGTATCTTGAAGCGGCAATGCGGTTTTTGCCCGTTTTCGCCTTTGCAAGAGCAATCATTGTCTGTATGGCAAGAGTGCTGCCGCTGCAGGAAAACAGAGTTTTTTCCGCACCGAAAAGCCGTGCGGCGTTTCTCTCGCTTTCCGCAATAATGCCGCTGCTTTCGTAAAGGCTGTCCGCTCCCTCAATTTCGGTTATATCGTATGGATAGGCTATGCCCTTTGCCCCGGGCATGTGACAGCGGAGCATATTCCAATTGGCATAGCGCAGAAGAAAATCGTGTATTGGTGTGTTCATATCGTCCTCCATACAATTATTATAGCATATTTGTCCCCTTTTTGCAAAGTTTTCGGTTGACTAAAGCCCTTGCGAGTGATATAATAACAATGTGTTGACAAAAACAAGAGGAAGGAAGAAAAAACTATGGAAATGCCTTTTCAGCCAAACGAGGGCAAAAACCTTACAATAGACACAGATTACGGCACCTTTGCAAGATACCCGATCAGAACTCACGTTATTATGAAGGAGGACGTGCTGGAGGACGTGCTGGACAAGTACGTTGTTCCCTATCTGCAGGAGGGGGACACAATTTTCATTTCGGAAAAGATTGTTGCAATTACCCAGGGACGTGCTTTCAGGGTTGATGAAATCAAGGTTTCACGCCTTGCAAAGTTCCTTGTTCATTTCGTATATAAGCCCGATTACGGTATCGGTATCGGCGCTCCTGCCACAATGGAGCTTTGCATAAGAGAGGTGGGCAGACCAAAAATCCTGTTTGCCGCCGCCTGCTCCGCAGTAGGCAAGCTTTTCGGCAAGAGAGGCATTTTCTACAACATCTGCGGTATGAAAGCAAGAGCAATCGACGGTCCGTGCGACTACACAATTCCGCCTTATAACAACTATGCGAAAATGGCGCCCGACAAGCCCAACGAGGTTGCAGAGCGGCTGATGAAGCACACAGGCTGCGACGTTATTATTATCGACGCCAACGACATTGCGGCAAACGTGCTTGGCAAAAGCCGCAAGGAAATTCCCGACGCATTCGGCTCGCAGGCCTTTGCGGATAACCCCCACGACCAGTGCGCACAGCAGACGCCTATTTCAATTGTGAGAAAGGTTGAAAAGGGAGAATAACAGCAAAACATCAGGTGTTGCAAAGCCGCTTTTGTAAGGGACAAAGGCGGCTTTTTGCTTATAAATCAGCTTATAAATATCCGAAAAGTATATTCGAGGAGCAAAAATGGATATATTTAATGAAAAAGATTATATATGCAAATTTTTTTATTGCAAATATGACTATGCCCATACAAGCGATTATATACAGAGAATATCTGCTGATATGTATCGGAAAGAATTAAAAATTGAAATTCTGAATAAAACAGGCAGCGTTATTGATGTTTTCGGATACAAGTTAAGTCAAAAAATGGATAAATTGCTGCCTTTGATAAAATGGGAGGATTTTGAAAAAGCAAGAGATATATCAGGGTGGAATTTGGATAATAATGGTTATCGGGATGGCTGGTGGTATGAATTTGTCTGTATGAACGAAAGCGGCAACCCTTTAATCAGAAATTACTTGGATGTAACATTTGAAGAGCAGAAAAGCCCTGCTTATGAAAAGCTTTTGAGTTGGGTGATAAGGGAATGCTCTGAAAAAAAGGAAATAAAGAAATACAACCTGATATGGTGAAAATAGGTTTGACATTTTAATGAAAAAGACCTGAGAAGAAATTAAATCCTCTCAGGTCAATTTTTTATTTCGTCATTAACTCGCACATCTTATTCGAGAAATCAACAGGGTTTTCAATGCTGATTCCCTCAATAAGCAATGCCTGGGTGTAAAGCAGGTCGGCGTACAGCTTAAGCTGCTCCTTGTCGTTGTCGAACAGGAACTGCAGCTTATCGAAAATGGGGTGATTTGCGTTGATTTCAAGCACCTTGTCAGCCTTTGGCTTGCTGCCCGAGGGCATTGTGCTAAGCACCTTTTCCATTTCGATTGAAATTGCGCCGTCGCTGGTAAGGCAGACGGGGTGTGTTTTCAGACGGGTGGAAAGACGTACTGCGGAAACCTTGTCGCCGAGAGCCTCTTTCATAACCTCGAACATTTCCTTGTTTTCCTCGCTCTTTTCCTTGTTTTCCTTCTTTTCCTCCTCGGATTCAAGGTCAAGGTCGCCGGACTGAATGGACTTGAACTGCTTGTCGTTGTATTCAACCATCATCTGCAGAGCAAACTCGTCAACGTTGTCCGTAAGGTAAAGGATTTCATAGCCCTTTTCCTTAACAATTTCGGTCTGGGGCAGAGAGTCGATTTTCTCAACGGTTTCGCCGCTTGCAAAGTAAATGTACTTCTGCTCCTCCTTCATACGCTCGACGTATTCCTCGAGAGTAACAAGCTTTTTCTCGGTTGATGAATAGAACAGCAGTAAATCCTGCAGGGTTTCCTTGTTTGTGCCGTAGCCGTTGTAAATGCCGAATTTTATCTGGAGTCCGAAATTCTTCCAGAATTCCTCGTACTTTTCACGGTCGTTGTTCAGCATTTTCTTAAGCTCGTTCTTGATTGTACGTTCAATGCTCTTTGCCATAAGCTTAAGCTGTCTGTCGTGCTGGAGGGTTTCACGGCTGATGTTGAGGGATAAGTCCTCGCTGTCAACAAGACCCTTTACAAAGCTGAAATAGTCGGGCAGCAGGTCGGAGCACTTGTCCATAATCAGCACGCCTCTTGAATAAAGCTGAAGTCCCTTTTCGTAGTCCTTTGAATAGTAGTCGAAGGGCGCTTTTTTCGGAATGAACATAAGGGCGGAGTAGGTTGCGGTTCCCTCTGTCTTGGAGTGGATATGAGCAAGGGGATCGCTGTAATCGTAGAACTTTTCCTTGTAGAAAGCGTTGTAGTCCTCGTCCTTAAGCTCGGATTTATTCTTTTTCCAGATTGGAACCATGCTGTTGAGGGTTTCAACTTCCTTGACTTCCTCGTACTTGGTTTCGCTGTCCTTGTCCTCCTCGGACTTTTCAACAGGCTTTCTCTTGGTACATTCCATTCTGATAGGATAACGGATATAGTCGGAATACTTCTTGATGAGGGACTTTATCTTGAACTCCTCCATAAAGTCGTCGTAATCCTCGTCCTCGGTGCTTTCCTTTATATAAAGAGTAATTTCCGTGCCGTAGCCGTCCTTTTCGCAAGGCTCAACGGTGTAACCGTCAACCCCCTCGGAGGTCCACAAAAACGCCTCGTCCGAGCCGTAAGCCTTTGATTTTACGGTAACCTTGCTTGATACCATAAATGCGGAATAGAAGCCGACGCCGAACTGACCGATAACGGAAATGTCCTCGTTCTTTTCCTCGTTTGCGGTGTCCTGCTTGAATTTGAAGGAGCCGGACTGTGCAATAACGCCAAGGTTGTTTTCAAGCTCTTCCTTGTTCATGCCGATACCCGTATCGGTGATTGTGATTGTTCTGTTTACCGAATCGGGCTTTATTGTAATCTGAAAATCATCTCTCGAAAGACCCAGATTTTCGGTAAGGGATTTGTAATACAGCTTGTCCATTGCGTCGCTTGCGTTTGAAATAAGCTCACGGAGGAAAATTTCCTTGTGAGTGTAAATGGAGTTGATCATCATTTCAAGCAGCTTTTTGGATTCAGCCTTGAATTGTTTTTTTGCCATTGTAATCAGACCTTTCTTATATAATAGTAAATAATAAACTGTTTTTAGCACTCTAAGCATTTGAGTGCTAATACACATTATAGCACTAATTTATGATTTGTCAAGGGGAATATTCCAAAATTTTTCGGCGCAAAGTAAATTCAGCCTGCGCCCGAAGGCACAAGCTGAATTTTTATGAATGGGGTATTTTTATGGAGGTTTTTTACTAATAACCGTCTGAACGAAGGAAAAGATTTGTAGAAAGACGGTGACGATAGCGGTGCCGGATTTCGGCAAAGATTTCCTGAGTTTAAATGGGTTATCAGTATTATATATGTAAAGCAAAAACGGTTAGGGAAGTAAATCGGGAGGGTAGTTGATTTTTCTTTGTCCGTCCCGTTTTTGCGGTTTTCCTTTTGTTTGACTTTATTATAGCTGCAATTGAACGATATGGCAATACAGTGTACCAAATTGAAACCGCTTTGTAACCGCAAATTTAAGCCCCTGCCAAAAACGTAACCGGATTTACGGTTGGTTTTGTGCAATATTTTTGAGCTGTAACTAATTTGTAAGTAATTTGTTACTTTAATGTAATACCAATTCCTGCTCTCCTTACAGACAAGGTCTATAGGGGATCCGCCAATAAGGCGGCAAGTCAGAACCTATGGTTTTGGCGGAAATAGTATAAGGGAATTTTTACACTAAAACCGCTACCTGTAACCTAAGTGAAATTCAGTTGTGCTAAAATAGGGACAGAGAAATGAAAGGGGGGCAGAGTATGCCTAAAAACGACATTTCAATAATCATACCCTGTCTTAACGGCGAAAAGCGCATTGCCGCCTGTATTGGCGAGGCGCAGCTTACCCTTCAGCGCTGCGGAATAAGCGGCAGGATTATTGTTGCGGACAATATGAGCAGCGACAATTCCGTTCAGAGAGCCGTTGAAAAAGGCGCAGCGGTAGTGAAAACTCCTCAGCACGGCTGGGGAAACATTGTCCGTGCGGCAATGCTCTCGTCAGAGGAAAAATACGTTATCGTATGCGATATGTACTGTGATTTTGTGTCCATTCCTGACTTTTACAACGCACTACTGGAGGGCAGCAAGGTAGTGGTCGGCAGCCGCTTTATGGACGGCAGAAAGCCTGAGCTGCCCCTGTCCTGCAGAATTTACAGCAGGGCAGGCGCAGAGCTTTTAAGCGCAAGATACGGCTGTGATTTAAGCGACGTAGGCTCGGGAATGTACGGCTTTGACCGTGACGAGATAATGGGCTACAGGCTGAAATCGGGAGGCAGGACAATGCTGACGGAAATTCTCTGCAAGCACCTGAAAAACAACGGCACGGTAACCCAGATTCCCGTTGTGGCAAGGAGAGGCACAAGCTGCAAAACGGGCTTTGACCGCAGAGGCGACTGTGCGAAAAATATAGCCACGGCGTTATTTTCATAAAAAGGGAGCAGCAACGCAGGAATTATTGCGGTGCTGCCTTATTTTTTTCGGAAATCAGCCGATATAATAAACGGGGGTGCATAAAATGAAAATTGACAAGCCCGTTGTTAAGGAAACAAAGAGCATAAAGCAAAGTCTTGCGGAAATAACCTCAAAAAATATGGCGGACATTAAAAAGGCGCAGGCTGAAAAGGAGAAGAGCGACGGCAGACAGGACATTTTTGAACGGTCTGACGAGGATAAAAAGAGTCTTTTCAATTCCTCTTATATTGACAGCTTAATCAAGCAGATTGAAAGCGCAGACGAAAACGCAAAATCAAGCTCCAAAAGCATAAGCGCCATATCGACCTGTATGCGGATTGCACGGAGAATTATGAACGGCGATAAGGTTCCCATAAAGGACCATAGGTTTTTGCAGGAAAACTGTCCCGATATGTACAAGCAGGCATTGCTTTTCCGAAAGGTAAACCCCAAGCCAAAGGAGTACAAGTCGCTGGTAGATGACGAGGAAGAGGACAATGCAAGGGAAGACCAAGGAGAAAATTCCGAATCGACCGAAAGCGTATCGGCGGATATTGTTCAAAATGTTTCTCCGACCGCTCAAACCGAAACAACGGAATAAAACAAGCTCTCACATAAGGCATTGCCCAAGTGAGAGCTTTTGTTTTATTGTTATCTGTGCACTTCAAAATCGGAGGAGGCAGGCTCCAGTACAGGCTTTATGTAATCGTTGATAAGCCGTACGCTCTGTTCGAGCCAGTTTATCTCCACAATATCCTTGTGCTTGATTGTAGTTCCCTTTGCAACCTGAATATTGCCCTCGCAGTCCTTTATTTCACCCTTGAAAATATCGGATTTGCCCGTCTTTACAATATCGTAAAGAGTATCGGAAATTGTCTTTGTTCCTTCAAGAGCGTTTTCCTCGCTGGGAGCGCAGAGCCTTACTGTGCCCTCCTTAACGCCGTCTGCGTTTTTGTAGGAGGAGAAATTGCGGTACTGAATGGACCTTGCAACGTCCACAAGATAGGTGTTGAACTGGTAGAAAAAGCCGCTGAGGTACTGCGTCGGCGCAAGCTCGGGCATATTGTAGGCGTCGCCTATTACCTTTACTCCCACCCTTTCGCAGTATTCTATTGCATATTTGTCGCCGGTATAGCACATTATTACGTCGCAGCCCTGTGAAATAAGGTTGTCAATTGCTTCTTCAATTTCGCTTGGGCTTTCGGGTCTTGCCCAGTTTACACGGACGTTGGTCTTGCTTTCGGTAATTTCCGCAGCGCCCAGTATGTAAGCGTTTATAACTGCGTCGCAGGCGTACATTCCCGGGTCTGCCACAACGCCCAGTATGTTGGAGGAGCTGTTGTAGGCGGCGATAATTCCGCATACGTTGGAAGCCTGCCAAAGCTCGCTTTCAAGGACGGTAACGTTTGAAACTGCGCTGCCGCCGCCGTAGCTGATAAATCTTGTATCGGGAGCTAACTTTGCGCATTTTTCAACTGCGTTGACAAAACGGTTGTTGCAGGATACAATAACGTTGCAGCCTTCCTCCTCGGTGAGGATTTCAACCGCCTTTTCAAAATCTCCCACAAGGACGTTTTCAATGTAGCAGGTTTCAATGCCAAGAGCCTTTTCCACCTGCTGTCTTGCAATTTCAAAAATATTGTTCAGCGTTCTTGACTCGGTATCGCCGCTGTAAATAAAGCCCATTTTCACATAGACAGCCTTGTTCGGGTCTTCCTCCCCGTCAGAGCCTATGCCGTCCGAGCCTATTCCGTCGGAGCCGATACCGTCAGAGCCTATACCGTCCGAGGTAATTCCGTCGGAGGTAATTTCTTCTTCACCGCCGCCGCAGGCTGTAAAGCAGAAAATGCAGCATATAATCAAAAATAAAGATAGAACTTTTCTCATAATCGCACCTGTTGTATGTGGTTAGTTTTATACTATTATAGCATTTATTTCACAAAAAGTACAGCCTTTTTTGCAAAGTTTTTGAATGATTTGCTTTTTCACAGAAAAATCATAGAAAATGTTTTGATTTTTCATAAAACTGTGATATAATAAGTCAATAGTGCGTTGGTTATACTTACCTCACCGTCCCCATAGGGACATAGGAGCGGACAATAATTATGCGGTATTGCCTAAAAGCTGAATAACGTACATTACAATCGAAAGGAAAGAATGAAATGAAGAAAAAATTATCCGCTGTTTTAGCGGCGATTATTGTGCTGACATCTCTTACCGCCTGCGGCGGAAACGGCACGGAAGTTGACAGCGCAGGCTCGGACGGAGCTGCCGCAACAACCACGGCGGCGGTAACCACAGCTCCTCTTACCGAGGAGGAATTAAGCAAGGTGGTTGCATACGTTGACAAGGACGGAGCTGATTCCGAGCATTTTAACATTACCTACGGCGATTTCAACCGTGAATATCAATTCTACTTAGGCAACAACGGCAAGGACGAAAACAACGAGGAGGACAAGTCTGCCTGCGAGCAGTACAGACGTTCCATTATCGAGTTTCTCACTACCGAGAGAATTACCCTTTATCTTGCGGATCAGAAGGGAATGGGTATTGACGATCTGACCGAGGAGGAGCTTGAAGAAATCAACTCTACCGTTGAGGAAACCCTCGAACAATGGTATATAAGCTATGAAAGCGAAGCAAAGGCGGCTCTGGGCGAGGAGGCGACGGAGGAGCAGATAAGAGAAAAGGAAATTGAGCTTTTCAACGAGTTTATGGACAGCTGCGGTCTTGAACACGATATTTTCTACACCTGGCAGAAAAATTCCTATGTTCAGCAGAAGCTTATGGAAAGCGAATTTGCCGATATTGACATTACCGACGGGGAAATAACCGCTTTCCTTGACGAAACCATTGCGGAAGCTAAGGAATGTTATGAAAATGACATTGCCACCTACGAAACAAGCAATACCTACAAGGCGGTATATATTCCCGAGGGAACAAAGAATATCAGACAGATTATGCTTTCATTCGGTGATGATGATTTACAGGCGATCTCCAATTTCAGGAACAGCGACGACAACGAAACAGCAGACGCACTCCGTGACCAGCTTGCCGAAATGAAGCAGGGCGAGGTCGATAAAATAATGCAGCGTCTTGCGGACGGCGAGGATTTTGCAGCCATTTCCAAGGAATACAACGGCAGCGACAGCGAATATGAGTTTACCGTTGTTCCCAACTCCTCTCTGTGCAGCAAGGAATTGCTTGAGATTGTGGACTCACTTGAAAATGAGGGCGACTATTCCCAGCCTACCGTAACAGATTACGGTCTGTTGATTATTCAGTACAGCTCAACACCGAAAGTTACAGAGGAGGATATGGAAAACCTCCGTGTCAGCGCAGAAGACTACCTTTTATATGAAGCAAAGACCGAGAGAAGCAGCCGGCTTCTTGAACAGTGGAAAACGGAATTCCCCTATGTTATTGATTATGCGGCATTAAGACTGGAAGACCCCAATACAGTTTCGTCAGACGGCGAATAATGAAAGACAGCCTCCCTGTTACCACGGGGAGGCTTGTTCATATTTTGAACAAATATGAACGCAGATTACCTGCTTTTTCGCCAAAATTCTATTACATATAGTAAAATCCACCACGATTTATACTCACCGTGGTGGATTTTGTTCATATCAGCACAGAAATGTGAACGTTAAAGTTTCTTGCCTCTTGCCTTGATTATCTCAGCCATTTCGCCCACATTCTTC
>CAMDZU010000016.1 GCA_945910715.1 uncultured Clostridia bacterium | reverse complement strand
GGAGGAGCCTGCCGCAATTGTGAAAATGTAAAAATTCCGCATAGCAACGGCTGTGCGAATAACAGCTTACGGAAAATCAGTTCTGCTTGCGGACAAGACCGTATTCGTCATACTGTCTGAAATAGGGGCAGTTATCGCAGGAGCCTCTCATAAAGTTGTACATTTCGTCCTCGTCAAGATTTACAAGGCACTCGTAGGTTTCGTATTCGTCGTTGTAAACGTAATTTACGCAGCTGTCGCATTTGTCGCTCATAGTTCATTTCTCCTTTCATAACAGTATTTATTATACTGCTTTATTTTACTTTTTTCAACATTCTTTACATTATTTGACGTTGCACTTTATGAAAAAATAGTGTATAATATAAACAATCACATAGCAGGAGGTAAATAAAATGTCAGACAAGCTAAGCGTTTGTTTGCTCAATGATTCATTTCCGCCTGTAATAGACGGAGTTTCAAACGCAGTTATAAACTATGCGGAAATTATAGAGAAAAAATACGGAAACGTTGTTATAGGCACACCCAAGGTGCCGGAATATTCCGACAATTACCCATTCCCCGTTTACAGATACCCCAGCATAAATACCACAAAGTTAGTGGGCTACAGAGCGGGCTATCCCTTTGACGCAAGCGTAATAAACGCAATGGAAAAGGAAAAAATCGACATTATCCACAGCCATTGTCCCATAATGTCCACGCTTCTTGCAAGGACAATACGCAAAACAAAGGACGTACCCATTATCCTTACATACCACACCAAGTTTGACGTTGACCTGCAAAAAGCAGTCAAGTCCAACCTCATCAAGGCAATGTCCCTGAAATTTCTTGAGCAGAACATTTACGCCTGCGACGAGATATGGGCGGTAAGCAGGGGCGCAGGTGAAAATATGCGTAATCTTGGCTATTACGGCGATTATGTTGTAATGGAAAACGGTGTTGACTTCCCCAAGGGCAGAGCCTCAGCCGAAAAAACCGCCCAATTAAGGGCGCAGTACAATATCCCCGAGGGTATGCCGCTGTTCCTTTTTGTGGGAAGATTAAGGTGGTACAAGGGAATACAGATTATTCTTGACGCACTGAAAATTGCAAAGGAGCAGGGCGAGCAGTTCCGTATGCTTATTGTAGGCGACGGAAACGACAGGCAGGAAATGGAGGAATATACCGAAAAAATCGGCATTTCCGATATATGCACCTACGTTGGCGCAGTCAGCGACAGAGAGCTTTTGCGCGTTTATTTCTGCGCCGCAGATTTGTTCCTTTTCCCCTCAACCTATGACACAAACGGAATCGTTGTCCGTGAGGCGGCAGCCTGCAGCCTTGGCAGCGTGCTTATAAAGGACAGCTGTGCGGCAGAGGGCGTTGAGGATGGCAGAAACGGTATTCTCATCGAGGAAAATGCCGAGGCTCTTGGAGCGGTGGTAATTGACGCCTGTCATAATCTTGACGGCATTCACCGAATAGGCGAAAATGCCGCAAACGATTTGTATATATCCTGGGAGGATTCGGTAGCAAAGGCTTACGAGCGTTATCAGATCGTCCTTGACAGGAAAAAGAGTATGCCCCCTGTGCCACCCAGGGAGGAAAAGAAAAAGGACGAGTTTTTCGGGCTGGTTGCAGATATATGCGCCGCAATAGACAAGGTTCAGGAAAGCGGCGACAAAATCAAGACCAAGGTACAGGAAAACAGCGACAAGCTGAAAACCAAGGTGCAGGAGAACAGCGACAGGCTTAAAACCAAGGTGCAGGAAAATACCGATAAGATTAAGGAAACAAAGGAAAAAATCACCGAAAAGCTTTATGAGAAGATAGAGAAGAAATAAAAGTTCTTCTTATGAAAAAGGGGCATTGCCCCTTTTTTATTGCCTTTCGCTGTAGGTATTTTTTGGGGCTTCGCTCCTTTGACCCCTTTGGTTTTGTGTTGGTTGTAGTTTTTAGGTTGGTTAGTAAGCGCAAAAAAGATTTTGCCCTTCTTATGTTAATATAATCAAGTGTTTGCTTCTAAAACAATGCAAAAATCTAAAACCACATATCCACAACATAGTAAAAGAGCAAAAAAAGCAAAAGCGTTACCACCTACACCAACTATTTTAAAAAAGCACAAACCCCTATTGCAGTCAGAAAAAGCATACTCCTTCTACACCAACATTCCGCAATCATAAACACTCCTTGAAACTCGCCTTGCGAGTTTCACAAAGCCTCTCGCGGCGCATGAGCGAGTGCATTTCTTTTCCCTTTTCTTTGTGCAAGCAAAGAAAAGGGCGAGGGGTTGCAGCCAAGGCGATAATTAAAACCAACAAAATCAAGGGGGCGAGTAGCCCCCTCTACACCAAATCACGAAAACAACCAACATAAAACAAAACAGGGTCAAGGGGCAAAGCCCCAATCTCCCACAACAAGGGGTAATAAAAAAAAGGGGGGCTGTACGCCCCCTGTTTTATTGCTCCTCAATCCCCATTCTGTCCCGAATGGTTAAAACCGAGTTCTCCGAAAGGATAAAGCTGCCATGCTCGTCGCTTTCTCCGTAGGGAATGTAATATTCCGCAGGATTGTAGGTGTTTTCCGTTGTGTACAGGAACGCTTTCTGACGGGCTGTGTAGTCGTCGAACTTGAAGTCCGTATCGGCGTTGTTGATTATCATATTTGCGATAGTCTGAAGGTCGGTCGTGGTAAGACCACGGAAATTCTGATTTATCATAGAAGAAATAACCGAGCCGAGCACAACGTTGGTATATTCGATTCCCTCTGTGAAATTCTTATAGGTGATGTACTTGTAAAGCTGTTCTCCATCAAGAATCTGCGTTCCCGAAGCAAAATCAAGGTCGCCCGTTTCGGGGTCGGTAAGGGTGTAGGGAATATTTACCGAAACCGTACCGCCGAAGTTGGCAAGCTCAATAAACGAGTACTTGTCGAACTTTACATAGAAGTCGCACTTCACGTCAAATAGATTTTCCATTGCGTACATTACGCCCTGAGAGCCGTTTTTCTGATAAATCTGCATAAGATTTCCCGAAACGCCCCCCTCTGGGGCGTAAATATCGCTTCTCAGCGGCACAAGGGAAATAACCTCGTCCTTAGGGCGGTAGCTTACAAGCATATAATATTCGGGAATTGCCGCTTTTTCCTCCGACAGCATTAAAAGCACAGTCATATTGTTTGAAGCGTCGGGGCGGAAATCGGTTATACCGCTTGCGTTTGTGGTAACCGTTTCCTTTGCGGGGAAAAGGTAATCCCATATTTTCCACACTACAAGGCTAAGCAGTGCGGCTGTAATTATAAAGGTAATTATATAGATATACCAGTTGCTTTTTCTTTTTACGGACATAATTCCTCCGGACTTGAAATTCTCATTAAAAAGTAATATAATATATAATACCACATATTTATTGAAAATACAAGTGCAACTATGGGCGCACAGGTGTTTTTCGGTGGCTAATCTGTGAATTTTACGGAGATACCTATATGATAGATTTTCTCAAAAGGACATGGGCGGAAATCAACCTTGACGCCCTTGACAGCAACATAGCCGAAATAAGAAAGCTTATCGGCAATAAGGAAATAATGGCGGTGGTAAAGGCAAATGCCTACGGTCACGACGATAAGACAATCTGCACCGAGCTTTCAAGGCTGGGAGTAAATTACTTTGCCGTTTCGAATATATGGGAGGCGGAGGATTTAAGGGAGATCGTCCCCTCTGCCAACATAATTGTTTTCGGCTACACCGAAGAGCCCTATCTTGACAGCATAATCAGAAACGACATTATCCACACCGCAGGCAGCGTTGAATACGCAAAGCGGCTCAGCGATTTTGCTTTATCGAGAAATACAAAAATCCGCGTTCATATCAAGGTGAATACCGGTATGACCAGAATAGGCATTGACTCCGAGGAGGAAATGGACGAAATACTTGCACTGGAGGGACTGAAGTGCGAGGGGGCTTACACCCATTTTGCCGTCGCAGACAGCCTTGACGAATCCGATGTGGAATACACAAAAATGCAGGAAAGCAAGCTGCTTTCCATTGCAAGGAACAAGGGGCTGCTTATACATTCCCAGAACAGCGGCGGTATTCTTTACCATTCGGATTTCCATGGGGATATTGTCCGTGCAGGGGTAATAATGTACGGCTATATGCCCAACACCGCCTGCCCTGTTCCTATGAAGCTTTCCCCTGTTATGTCGGTGAGAAGCACCGTCTGCCAGCTTAAAAAAGTTCCCGAGGGCACTCAGGTAAGCTACGGCAGAACCTACACTGCGGACAGCGAACGACTCCTTGCAGTCATTCCCGTAGGCTATGCGGACGGTTATTCACGGAGGCTTTCAAACAATGGCTTTGTTGGAATAAGAGGAAAGCTTGCCCCTATCTGCGGACGGGTCTGCATGGACCAGATTATTGTTGACGTAACGGACATTGATGGCGTTTCGGTTGGGGACATTGCGGAAATCTACTCGGACAAATTCCCCGAAACCACCATTGACAATATTGCCGATAAGCTTGGCACAATCGGCTATGAGCTTGTGTGCAATGTGGGACACCGAGTACCCCGGGTTGCCGTAAGAAACGGCAAAGTAACTGATGTTGTGAGGTATGGATAATGGGACCTTATTATTATGTTGTAGCGGATATTTCTGGAGATTACGCAAATCTCATGCGCACCGATATTGCAGACGACGAGCCTATGCTTGTTGCCCTTGCGCTGCTGCCCGACGGCATTGACGTCGGCACAAGGCTGCGCTGGGAGAACCTGGAATACACAATTATCGAATAACAATCGCCCCCTGAAAATTCGGGGGCATTGTCATAAAAGAAAGGAAAGCAAAATGAAGTTTATCCACATTTCCGACCTGCACCTTGGAAAGCGTGTAAACGAGTTTTCAATGCTTGAGGACCAGCAGTACATACTTGAACAGATCAAAGCTGCAATAGCAGAGCAAAAGCCCGACGGAGTGCTTATTGCGGGGGATATTTACGATAAGCCCGTTCCACCCGTTGAAGCGGTGAATATGTTCGACGAATTTCTGACCTTTATCTGCAAAGCAGATGTTCCCGTTTACATAATCAGCGGAAACCACGACAGCGCAGAGCGGCTTTCCTTTGGCTCGGAGCTTATACGGAAAAGCGGCGTTTTCCTTGCGAAAGCCTTTGACGGAGGTACGGAAAAATACACTCTGACGGACAAATACGGCAATGTGAACATCTATCTTCTGCCCTTTGTAAAGCCTGTTATTGTGCGCCATTTTTACGGCGACGAAAATATCGTAACCTATACGGACGCAGTTAAAGCGGTTATTGACAGAATGAACGTTGATACAGGGGAGCGAAACATTATTGTTGCTCACCAGTTTGTAACGGGGGCAGAAAGGTGCAAATCCGAGGAGGTTTCCGTTGGCGGACTGGACAACGTTGACGGCAGCGTTTTTGCGCCCTTTGATTATACGGCTCTGGGGCATATTCACGGACCCCAGAATGTGGGCGGAAATATCCGCTACTGCGGCTCGCCGCTGAAATACTCCTTCTCCGAGGAAAACCACAGGAAAAGCATATCCGTAGTTGAGCTTCTTGAAAAAGGCAGCGTGCGGATTGATACAATACCATTGAAGCCCCTCCGTGAAATGAAAACAATTACCGACTCATACGAAAACATTGACAATATGCCTCCGTCGGAGGATTATTTCCGCATTATCCTCACCGACAATGCAAGAATACCCAATGCGCAGAATAAGCTTGGGCTGAAATTCCCCAACATAATGACCCTGGAATACCTGAGCACATTCAGAGCCGCAGAGGGCGAAAAAGCCCCCGAGGAGGACATAAAAAGCCTGTCCCCCATTGAAATACTGGAGGAATTTTTCCATAAGCGCAAGGGTGAATTTATGACGGCGGAGCAGAGAAAATACGCCGAGGGAATTATTGAGGAAATATGGAACGGAAAGGACGGTGCAGAATGAAGCCTGTATATCTTTCAATGGAGGGCTTCGGTCCTTACAAAAGCAAGACGGAAATTGATTTCACAAAGCTTGGCGACAATGGAATATACCTTATCACAGGGGACACGGGCGCAGGCAAAACCACTATTTTTGACGCAATTACCTACGCTCTCTACAACGAAACAAGCGGCGACGGCAGAAACCCCGATATGATGTACAGCAAGTATCTTTCGGACAATGAGCCGCTGATTGTGGAGCTTGTCTTTTTATACAGGGACAGGCAGTACAAAATAACCCGCACAATCAAGCCTGCCAAATCTTCTGTGAAAAAAACCGCCGCAATGGAAATGCCCGACGGCTCTCTTATTGAGGGAGCAAGCAGCGTTACCGAAAAATGCGAGGAAATTCTGGGCGTAAAAAGAAAGCAGTTTTCCCAGATTGCAATGATTGCACAGGGGGATTTTTTAAAGCTGATAAGGGCAAGCACAGAAGAAAGACGCAGAATTTTCGGCGAAATTTTCAGCACGGAAAATTACACCGCCCTTGAAGAGCGGATAAAAGCCGACGCCTCCGCCATAGAAAGGGATTACGAGGATATCTGCGTAAAAATTACAACCGCTTTCGGAAACTCGGTCTGCGGCGAGAATGAATATCTTTCGGAGCTTGAAAGTATGAAATCGCAGAGCGGCACATACATTGTCCGTAACGGAAAAGCCCTTATTGATAAAATAACAGGTCTTGACGAGGACGGAAAGACGGCTGACGAGGAAAAGAAAAGCAGTCTTAACAGCCGCCGTGATTTGCTTAACGCATTAAAGGAACGGGCTGAAAGCTCCAAAAACAACCGCCTTGCCGCAGAAAAAGCAAGGAAAACAGCCGCCGAAAACCAACCGATTCTTGAAGAAAAGGAGAAAAATTACCTTCTGTTACAGCAGGATACACAGCGTGAGGAGCTAAAAAAGCTTATTACCATCGAAGAAGAAAAGCTGAGCGACTATGACGAGTTTAACCATCTTTCGGACGAAGCGGAGGCAAAGGGAAAAGCCCTTGCCGCCCTTGAAAAACAGCTTGCCCTTGCTGAAAAGCAGGTATTATCCCATGAGGAAAAGCTAAGGCTGTCAAAGGAAAAGCTCCTTGAGCTTAAGGACGCCGAAAAGGAGCATACGGAGCTAAAGGCAGAATACAACAGGCTTTGCGAGGACAGCGACCGCCTGAAAGCCCTGAAAAAAAGCAAATCCGACTTTGATAAGCTTGAAAAGGACCTTGAAAACGCACGGAAAAAATATCAGACTCTCTCCGAAAAAAGCACTGCCGCCGACCATATATTCAAGACCCTTCAGAAGGCTTTTCTTGACGAGCAGGCGGGAGTTCTTGCAAAAAGCCTTAGGGACGGGGAAAAATGCCCTGTCTGCGGCTCAACGTCCCACCCATTTCCTGCCGTGCTTACCGAAAACGCTCCCGACGAAAAGGCGGTAAAGGATGCAGAAGCCGATGCCAAAAACGCTTTGAAATTGACAGAAGAAGCAAGCCGAAATGCCTCCTCTCTTAACGGAAAATATGAGGAGAAAAAGGATAACCTGCTTAAAGAAGCAAAGGAGTTTTTCGGCACAGCGGAAACCGCACTTATAGATGAACAGCTTGAAAAAGCCCAAGCCGATTATGCCGTAAAAATTGCCGCCGCCGAAACAGGACTTGAAGCGGCAGGAGAAAAGGCGGAGCAGAAAAAGCTCCTTGAAGCAAGCCTGCCACAGCTTGAGGAAAGCCTCCGCATTTCCGCCGAAAAGAAAAATGCTCTTTCCCTTTCCATAGCCGCCGCAAGGGCTGAATGTGACAACGCAAATGCCGCCGCAAAAAGCTACGGCGCAAGCCTTAAATACAGCAGCCTTGCGGAAGCAAAGGACAGCATTGCTGCAAAGAAAAAACAGCTTGATGAGCTTAACAGACACCTTGACAAAGCAAAAACCGACTTTGAAGGCTTACGCAGTCTTATTGAGGAAAACCTCACCAAAGCAAAAACCTATGAGGAAGGCATTAACTCCGAGGACGAGGAAAAGGGCGAAAATGCCGCGGCCGAGCTTGAAAAGCTGAACGGCGAAATCAGCGCCCTTGAGGAAAGCATACAGGTTGCCGCCATAAGAATAAGCGGAAACAAAGCCGTTTCAAAGCAGCTCGAGGAATATTCAAGGGAATTTGAAAAAGCTGACAATAGGCGGAAAATCGTACAGCCTCTTGCAGACGTAATCGGCGGCAAAATGGACGGCGAAACCAAAATCCGCTTTGAAACCTACATTCTCTCCGGATACCTTGACAGGATACTTGAACACGCATCCTCACGGCTTTACAGAATGTCCGACGGGCAATACACCCTTGAACGCAGAACAGCCGACTCCAACCGCAAAAGCCAGCAGGGGCTTGACATTGACGTATTTGACCGCAAAACAGGCTCGTCAAGACCCGTTCATTCCCTTTCGGGCGGCGAATCCTTTATGGCGTCATTGTCAATGGCTTTAGGGCTTTCGGACGAAATCCGACAAAGCGCAGGAGGAATAAAGCTTGACACAATGTTCATTGACGAGGGCTTCGGCTCGCTCAGCGACGAGGCGCTGAACAATGCCATAGACGTGCTGAACGACCTTTCCGAGGGCTGCAAATCAATCGGCATAATCTCCCACGTTGAGTCCCTCAGAAACAGAATTGACAAGCAGATAAGCGTTATAAAATCAACCTCGGGCGGCAGCTCGGTAAAGCTTATTGTATAAGCATTCTGCAAAACAGGGAACCGCCCAAATAAGCCATAACCCGAATTTCTATGAGAATATGAACATTGAATAGTCTTGCTAATATGCTCATATTGACAGAAAAATTCTGCGGTAGTAAAATAAAAACGGTTATTAACGAAAAGGAGCTTACCAATGATTTATAACGATATTGCCGACCTTGTGGCTTATGGAACAGAATGCGGACTTGTTAAGCCTATTGACAGAGTTTATACCATTAACAGACTGCTTGAAATACTGCGCCTTGACGATTATGAGGAAACAGAAGGGGATAAAAGCAGACCTCTTCCCGAAATTCTTGACAGCATCTGCGCCTATGCCTTTGAAAAGGGCATAACAGACGGCGACAGCGTTGCATACCGTGATTTGTTCGACACAAAAATAATGGGCGCTCTTACTCCGCCCACAAGCGTTGTTTCTGCTGAATTTGAAAGGCTGTACTCAAAGGACAAGAAATCCGCCACCGATTATTTCTACAAATTCAGCGGCGATACCAACTACATAAGACGGGACCGCATTGCAAAGGACGTAAAGTGGCTTTCCGAAACGGAATACGGCAGGCTTGTAATTACAATCAACCTTTCCAAGCCCGAAAAGGACCCAAAGGCAATTGCCGCCGCAAAAACCGCAAAGCAGAGCGGCTACCCCAAATGCCAGCTTTGCTATGAAAACGAGGGCTATGCAGGCCGCCTCAACCACCCCGCAAGACAGAATCACCGCATAATGCCAATCAAAATATGCGGCGAGGAATGGGGCTTCCAGTATTCCCCCTACGTTTATTACAACGAGCACTGCATTGTTTTCAACAAGAAGCATATCCCTATGAAAATAGACAGAGCCGTTTTCGGAAAACTGTTCGACTTTGTAAGACAGTTCCCCCATTATATCGTAGGCTCAAACGCAGATCTGCCCATTGTGGGCGGCTCAATTCTGGCTCACGAGCATTTTCAGGGGGGAAATTATATTTTCCCAATGGCGGTTGCTCCCGACGAAAAGAAGATAAGCTTCAAGGGCTTTGAGGATATTGACAGCGCCATTGTGAAATGGCCTATGTCCGTCATCCGACTTACCTCCGCAGACAGCGAAAGGCTTACGGAGCTTGCGGACAAAATCCTTACAAAATGGAGAGCCTACACCGACGAGGACGCATTTATTTTTGCGGAAACAGGGGGCGAGCCTCATAATACAATAACCCCTATTGCAAGAATGGCAGAGGGTAAATTCCAGCTTGACCTTGTTCTCCGCAACAACATTACCACCGAGGAGCACCCTCTTGGAGTTTATCACCCTCATGCCGGGCTGCACCATATCAAAAAGGAAAATATCGGTCTTATCGAGGTAATGGGAGTGGCAATTCTTCCTGCAAGGCTGAAAACCGAAATTGCACTTTTGGCAGATTATCTTGTGCAGGGCAAAAACGTAAGGGAAAATCCCGAAATCGAAAAGCACGCAGACTGGGCGGAGGAGCTTCTGAAAAAGTACAGCTTTACCGCCGAAAATGCCGAGGAAATTCTGAAAAAGGAAACAGGAATTGTATTCGGAAAGGTACTTGAGGACGCAGGAGTTTACAAGTGCAATACTGAGGGAAGAAAGGCTTTCGACAGGTTTATTGAAGCAGTAAACAGCTGATTTATGCAAAATAATTAAGAGCCGCATTTGATACGGCTCTTTTTTGTATATATAGTAAAAGGATAAGGATTTTGCCCGAAACTTTCGTTGCACTTATTGCATTGCCCTTTAATATATGATAAGATTTACAGAGTATGAAAAGGGGTGATTTTATGGCAAGAGCGCAAAGCGATATGACCGTAGGAAGTCCGCTTAAGCTTATACTTGTTTTTGCTTTTCCTATCCTTATAGGAAACATTTTTCAACAGCTTTACAACGTGGTTGACACCGCCGTAATAGGCAATGTGCTGGGAGATGATTCCCTTGCGGCAATCGGCGCAACCTCCGCTATATACAGCCTGATAATCGGCTTTGCAAACGGGGCTTCAAACGGCTTTGCGGTTGTGCTTGCAAGATTTTTCGGGCGAAAGGCTTACGAGGATATGAGCAGGACAGTCTGCCTTACCGTTGTGCTCACCTTTGGAATTTCCCTTGTGCTGACCGCCGCAAGTCTGTTAGGAATACGACCCCTCCTTGAATTTTTGCAGACCCCTCCCGAAATAATAGACGACGCCGCACAGTACCTTATAATAATACTGTCCTTTTCCATTATTACAATGCTGTACAATATGATGGCGGCAATGCTGAGAGCCATAGGCAACAGCACAGCTCCCCTTGTTTTCCTTGTGGCGGCGACAATTGTGAATATAGGCGCAGACCTTGCCTTTGTACCCGTAATGGGAATTGCGGGCGCAGCTTATGCAACGGTTATTGCACAGGCGGTTTCGGTAGTGCTTTGCCTTGTGTATATAATCAAGAAATGCCCATTGCTCCATTTCAAGAAAAAGTATCTTGTATGGGACAGGTATCTCCTTTCAGACCTTACCTCTACCGCCCTTTCAATGGGACTTATGTACGCAATCGTGTCCGTTGGCTCGGTTGCTCTTCAGGGTGCAGTAAACAGCTTTGGCTCAACCACCATTGCGGCTCATACGGCGGCAAGAAAAATAGACGATATTTTTATGCTTACTCTCGGCACAATAAGCGCCGCCTCCTCCACCTTTGCAAGCCAGAATTACGGCGCAGGAAAATACGACAGAGTAAAAAAGGGCATTGTTACATCAATTCTCATTGCCTTTGTATGGTCGGCATTTTCGGTTATTGCAGTATTTCTCGGCTGTGACTTTATGGTGTCCGCCCTTACCGGCTCAACGGACAGGGAGCTGCTTGAAACGGCGGCACTTTACATCAAAATCAACATTCCTTTCTTCTTTATGCTGTCAATTCTCCTTGTACTGCGCTCCAGTCTTCAGGGAATAGGCAGAAAAATCGTTCCTCTCTGCGCCAGCGGAATGGAGCTTATCTGCAAATTTACGGCGGTAGGCTTTATTGCGCCTGCATTGGGATATTTCGGCGTGTGCATTATTGAGCCTATTATCTGGACAGTGTGTATGGCAATGGTGGGAGTGGATTTCCTGCTTTTTATCAGAAAAACAAAGGAATTGCCCCAAAACGGTTGATTTAAGCAATATTATATGATATAATCTATACAATACTTTACTTATAGAGAGGTTTGCTTATGGAATTTCCCGCAGACGAAAAATACGTCAAGGTTCACGGAAGAACACTTGTTATTGACGGCATAAGATACATAAACTATTCCGCCTCGGGGGTTGAATTTACCTTTACGGGCACAAAGGCAGAGGCCGTTCTAACCTCGGATTTCAAGTACGAGGAATGGAGCAAATACCAGTTTGTTGCAAGAGCGGCTGTGCTTGTAAACGGAGAAATTACGCAGCGTTTTATGCTTACGGACAGCGAAAAGACATACACTCTTTTTGAGAGCGAAACACCCGGGACTGTAAGAATCAGGCTTCTAAACAT
>CAMDZU010000015.1 GCA_945910715.1 uncultured Clostridia bacterium | reverse complement strand
TTGTTGCAATAAAATTCAGATAATTTATTATCCTTTTTAACAGTCCTTGCAAAATGCACAAATATTGCTATACGGTTTTAGTTGACGTTTACATAATATTATGTTAAAATTAAAGCGCATTACAATAAGTAATGCCAGCGGTTAATTGAGAAAGGACATATCATGAAAAGAATTATATGTGTATTATTAGCGACAGCTATGCTATTATCGGCCGCAACCGCCTGCGGGAAGGATCAGAGCCCCACAAACGGAACTTCCGTTACCGTAGATGAATCCGCTCCTGCAGAGCAGGCTGATATTGACAGCCTTAACGCTCTTTATGAGGAGGGCAAGGGGATTTACGATCAGATTATGGCAAAGCTGGACGGACTTGACGGAATCGACGAGTACAAAAACGAACTGAGTACTCTTGTAAGCGACTGGAAAACGGTTGTTGACGAAGCAGTAAAAAACGGTACTGTGGGCGAAGTTAACAAGGCTCTCAGATACTCAAACGAAAAGCTGAAAACCTTGCAGGTTGACCTGAATAACCTTTCGTAAGCGAGTAAAGCATTATAGACCAAAACCCCATATTCCACAGGGAATATGGGGTTTTACTGTGGATACGCCCACACAAGAACATCGAAAAAAGAAATGCAGGGCTTTGTGGATTCCCTTGCAAGGGAGGCTTCAGGCAAGTATTGGCTGGAGCTGTCTTCCCTCAAGGGCGGAAAGAATTGCATTTTCCGTAAGCTCAAAGTCCGCCATGAGAGAGGTTGGCTTTTTTTCTGCGTCGTCCTGCTTAAAGGGCACAAAGAAATAGTTCTTGTAGTTCATCAGAGCGGCTATGTTTTTCCCCGAGCCTGCAAGAGCGTCGTTGGTGGCAATGGAAAGCACAACGGGGCGTGCGTTGCGGATATGGCTTTTTACCGCCATTGTTACGGGGGTATCGGTAATTGAATTCGCCAGCTTAGCAAGAGTGTTTCCCGTGCAGTTGGCAACAAGCAGAATATCCGCCATTTTCTTCGGGCCTATGGGCTCTGCGTCCTCAATAGTGTGAATCACCTTATGACCCGTTACGGCTTCAAGCCGCTTTATATGCTCCTCCGCCGCACCGAAACGTGTGCTTATTCCGTATGCGTTGAAGGACATTACGGGATACAACTCCGCTCCCTCCGCCTTAAGCCGTTCAAGCACGTCGAAAACACGGCTGAAGGTGCAGAAAGAGCCGCACACTGCAAAGCATATCCTGAGCCCATTTAATCTGTCATAGCTGCAAGCCCTATCCATTGAGAGTTCCTCCCTTCTCGCTGATAATGTTGTGGATTGTGGAGGCTATAATTTCCCCTGCGGTAACTGGAGCGGTCTTTCCCGGCAGGGACAATGCCCATATTACCCGTACTCCTGCGTTTTTGGCAAGCTCAAGGTCGTCAATGCCCGTTTTTGAGGCAAGGTCGATAATCAGGCAGTCCTTTTTGAGAAGCAGCAGTCTTTCCCTGCCGAAAATCCTTGCAGGCACGGTGTTGAACACAATGTCAAAGCACGGGAGAAGCTCTTCAAGCCTGCCGTTTGTATTAAGGGAAACCGTTTTGCAGCCGTCTGCCTCCGCCCAGGCAAGCTGCTCATATTTTCTTGCGCAGACGGTAATTTCCGCCCCGAAGGCCTTAAGCCGGGGAGCAAGGGCTCTGCCTATTCTTCCGTAGCCCGTAATAAGTACCCGGGAGCCTGCAAGGGTGGCAGCCATTTCACGGAGAGCAATTTCTATTGCCCCCTCCGCTGTGGGGACTGCGTTCATCACCTGAAGCTCCTCTCTGCAGAAATAGTCGATAAGGGTATAGCCGTGGTCTGCGCACAGCTTCACAAGTGCAGGACATTCCTTTCCTGTGAATATTACTGCGTTGTCCTTTGCGAAAAGGGGGATTTTTTCAATGGGAACAGGCTCCCTTGAATAAGGCGCATTGATGTTTTCTCCGTCAACGGTAAGAGGCAGGGGAAGCACCACGCAGTCCGCTTTAAGAGCCGTTTTCAGCAGCGGAAACTCACAGGGAATCTCAATGCCGTCAAAGCCGTATGCGGTGGACTTATATTCCTTGTTCAGCCGTTTTGCGGCATAAATCATTCTTAAATCTCCGCCTAAAAAAATAAAGCTGTTCATATAATCATCCTTTCATCAGGGTATTATCCTGATTATAATATGATTATGAACGGCTTTTTGTGAAAAAAGAAAAAACCGAGGTGGTGAAAACTCGGTTTTTTTTGCAATATAATATTGTATTATATTGTGGGGAGAGAAAAAATGTGGTATATCTGCCTTTCGGCAGAAAGTGGAAAGTGGTGAAATTTCCACGTATTTATTGTAGCACAATTACAAGCAATATACCTTAATTTAACCTTACATTTTCAAAGATAACCTTACATATTTGTAAGGTTAGGTATGATTTATTGTAATGACGGCATAAACAGGGATAAATGCTGCGGAATTTGCAGATTGAAAAAATTTCCTCTTGCATTTTATCTTTAATTGTGATATAATATCAGTATAATCCGAATATTGCTTATCGCCTTGCGGAATGAAAAAGGCTGATGCTTATAATACAAGTAATCTATGATGACAGCGTCGTGTGAAAAGTAACTCAGACAGCCTGTTGGCTAAACGTAAGTTGCAAACCGACAATATGTTGAAATTTACCCTGAAAAATACGGCGTGAAAATTCAGAATTACTTATATAAAATCCCGTTGCTACTCAGAGCAGCGGGATTTTTGTTTATTGTCATTTCCGCAGATACAGCCGTGGGTCGTGGCTTTCCAGATACAGAAGCTGAATGGCAGATATAATCAGAAAGGCGGCTAAAATGCCAAGCAGCGCCCCTGCTCCGTCAATAAGCACGTCGGTAAAAAGAGGGGTTCTTCCGTCCACAAAATGCTGATGAAGCTCGTCCGTGGCAGCGTATGCAACAGGCAGTAAAAAGGCTGAAAGAAAGCGGAAAAGCCGCTTTCTGAAGAAGAAAAAGGCGCTGACGTATATTGTGAAGCCCATTGCGGCATAAAGTCCGAAATGAGCGCATTTGCGGATAAAGCGGTTCAGCTCGGTTATTACAAATTCCTTCTGGCTGCCGTCAAATTCGCTGTAATGGTCGAAAATAAAGGAGGCGATTTTTCCCGTCACCTTTTCGGAAAGCATAGTGGTCTGATCTCCGTTCTGCCCCGAAAGAACGAACACAAGCAGCATAATAAGCGCCGCTCCCAACAAAAAAGCAACCCCTACGGCAATACTTTTTCCCTTTTTCATTGCGTTTCCTTTCTGTAATAAATAAATTCACCTCAATTATATTATAGCAAGGGAAAAAAGTCAAGAAAAAGAGGCTTGGAAACATTGCGGCAATATATTGATTTTCAGTAGCTTTTTTGCTATAATATTGTCGAAAACATTGTTTTCGACAATATTATGGGAAAATTATGTGGGATGGAGATTATTATGAACATCACCAAAAAAATCAGTATTATGGCAGCCGCTTGTGCGGCATTTGCGTCTATTGCCGTGGGCTGTCTGGGAGCGTACAGCTCCGACAAGGCGCTCAGCGAGAACGCACAGAAAATAATGGTCAGCACCAAGGACAGCATAAGCGAAGAAATCAACGCTTATCTGGGAAAGGTGGAGCAGTCGGTGAACACTCTGGCTGACGTAGCCATGAGCAATCTGGACGATTTCAATAAATTCCGTACCAGCGACAGCTATGTGACGGAATTTTCCGCCAAAATAGACCGTCTGCTGTTAAGCTCTGCCGAAAATACCGACGGCGCAATAACCTCTTATATACGCTACAACCCTGATTTTACCAACCCTGTTTCGGGCATTTTCTATATGAGAAACAGCGCCGAGGAAGAGCTTCAATCCGTAACTCCGACGGATTTTACCGTTTACGATAAAACCGACCTTGCTCATGTGGGCTGGTACTATATTCCCGTCAACAACGGCAAGCCCACATGGATGAGCCCTTATCTCAATGAGAATATCGGAATTTATATGATTTCCTACGTTGTGCCCTTGTTCTATGACGGAGTTAACGTGGGCATTATCGGTATGGATATTGACTTCACAATGATACAGAACATTGCCGAAAACTCTGACGCTTATCGGACCGGTATGCCGATAATCACAGACGAAAACAACAGCATAATGTACGGCAGGGATATTGAATTCGGTACAGACCTTGCTTCCCTTGGCAGCGTTGACGGGCTTATTGCCGCTATGTCGGGGGAAAATAACGATACGGTTATCAAATGCGATCTGTGCGGAGCAGGCAGAAACGCAGTATTCAGCACTCTGGACAACGGAATGAGATTTATCTTCACGGCGGAAAGCTCCGAGATTATTCAGCAGACGGTACATACCACTCAGGTAATGCTTATTGCGGTGGTATTCGACGTAGGCGTGGCGGTTGCCATTGCAATTATCATTTCCGTAAGAATGACCCGCTCTCTCAAGGCGCTTAACGAAGCCGCAAGAAAGGTGGCTGACGGACAGCTTGACGTTACCGTAAAGGCCTCCTCCAAGGACGATATAGGCGTGCTTGCGGACAGCTTCGGAGAAACCGTAGGTCAGCTGAGAAATTATACGGGCTATATCAATGAAATGTCACGGGTGCTTAACAGCATAGCCGAAGGAAACCTTGACATCAGCCTTACAATGGAATACAAGGGTGAATTTGAAAAGCTCAAAACCGCCTTTGAAAACATTACCTCCTCCCTTAACTCAACTCTTATGGAAATTGACGTTGCCGCAGATCAGGTTGCTATGGGAGCAGAGCAGGTATCCGACGGAGCACAGGCGCTGGCTTCAGGCTCAGCGGAGCAGGCTGCCTCTATCGAGCAGTTGGTTGCTAACATTGAGGATATGTCAAAGCAGATCAAATCCAATGCCGCCGAAGCCGAGCACGCAAGCAAAAGCATGAACGTTATCGGCAGCGAGGCAAACCTGAGCAACGAGCGTATGAACAATATGCTCAGCGCAATGAACGACATTGACGACAACGCACATCAGATCAGCGCTATCATCAAGACCATTGAGGATATTGCATTCCAGACAAACATACTGGCGCTCAACGCCGCTGTTGAAGCCGCAAGAGCAGGCGAAGCGGGCAAGGGCTTTGCAGTGGTTGCGGACGAAGTAAGAAATCTTGCCTCCAAGTCGGCAGAGGCTTCACAGAACACCGCTGCGCTTATCGGCAAAACCATGGAGGCTGTGGAAAACGGCTCACGGATTGCTAACAAAACAGCGGAATCCCTGAATACCGTGGTAAGCAATATCGGGGAAATTGTGGATACAATAGACGGAATTTCCAAGAGCTCACACAATCAGTCCGAAAGCATAAGCAACGTAACAGTCGGTGTGGAGCAGCTTTCCGCTGTAACACGCAACAACTCCGCCGCTTCCGAGCAGAGCGCAGCAGCGGCAGAGGAGCTTGCAGGTCAGGCAAACACAATGAAGGAGCTTATAGGAAAGTTCAATCTGAAACAATAAAGGCAATACCGCATAATTATTGTCGTAGGATTGCGCCGTCAGATTTTTCGTCAGATTGTATAAATTGAGCGCAGGCAGGCTGGCGCCTGTCAAGCGAAATTTATGCAAGATGACGGAAAATATGCAAGCAAGCGTGCGGCAAAGGCGGCAGCCGTTAATTGTGCGGTGTTGCCTAAAATATTTTTTGGGGAGCAGGCGGTTGTGCCTGCTCCTTTTTCGTTCCGCAGGCGAAACCCATTGCTTCTCCCCGAGGAAAAGGCTTTATCCTTGAGAAGCGGGCTTCGCTTTCAGCCGTATATGCCGCTTTTCCGCCCTCGGCGACAACGGGAATATCAGGCAGAACCGCCGCTCTTTCTGTCGGCGAATAATAAGCGTTTCTCGGCGGAAAATCTTGGCTTTTACTGCACAAAATGGTAAACTGCAATTAAATAACGGTGAAATATCCGGTTTTTGTGAGGGAAAAATGTACAACAGAAAAAACTAATTATTTCCGCAATTCTTGCGGCGGTAATGGCGTCGTCCTTCGCCCTGCCTGCCTATGCGGAAAACACAGCGGACGAAGCCGGCTTCCCCGACGAGATATTCAGAAATTATGTTTCCGAAAGCTTTGACTCCGATAAGGACGGAAGCCTTTCTGAGCAGGAAATCCTTTATATCAGCGAGGTTGACATGATAATCTCTTCTGTTTCAAGCTTAAAGGGCATAGAATTATTTACGGAGCTTAGGAAATACAATTACATAAAATCTACTCCGGAAGTGACAGCAGAAAATGTACTCAACAGAGAGTTCTATGCTGATGCGCCTAACGAAAAGTGGATTACCGTTGTAACTGAGTTCAAGTATTTTGTAGGCGTTGAGGTTAAAAAGATTTATTTGAGGGCAATATTGGATATATTCGATAGATGAATAGTTTCATACAAGATAGGAACGAGCAACAACAATCAGCTTGTGTTAGAAACCTTTAACGAAGCAGTTGCCAATAATACGACTGCCCATCCACTGTTTCACAGCGACAGAGGATTTCAATATACGAACAAAACTTTCCATAATATGCTTATGAAAGCAGGTATGAGGCAAAGTATGTCGCAGTCGGAAGATGTATTGATAACGGACCGATGGAAGGCTTCTGGGGAATACTCAAATCCGAGATGTATTACCTGAGAAAATTATCCTCTAAAAATGAGCTTACCAAAGCCATTGAGAACTACATTGAGTTTTACAACACCAAACGTTACCGGTTAAAGCTCAAATGCATGACACCAATGGAATACCACTCGGCTGCAGCAGGGTGGTCTTCAACAAAATTTTAAAAATTCTATTGTTTTTTCATTTGTCTACTTGACAGTGGGCATTTCAAAAGCTATGCGGTTATGTTTTTTGTACGATAATGAAGCAGGTGTTGTGGAAGAGCCTGAGAAAAAACAGCGACCCGCCTCGCATAGCTCGGCGGATTTGCAGAAATATTATAAAAGTGCATTAAAAATCAAAAAAGCTCAACCTATCGGTCAAGCTTTTAAGCGTGTCGAGGCACTCGACTGGTTGGGCTAGCCGGATTCTGAACCCTGCCGGTTCGACTTGCAGAGCCTAATCATAAAAATAGAACCCACCTTGCATAGCTCGGCGGATTTGCAGAAATATTATAAAAGTGCATTAAAACTCAAAAAAGCTCAACCTATTGGTCAAGCTTTTAAGCGTGTCGAGGCACTCGACTGGTTGGGCTAGCTGGATTCGAACCAGCGGGATGAGGGAGTCAAAGTCCCTTGCCTTACCGCTTGGCTATAGCCCAATGTAACTAAATTATTGTAACATTTATAGCCGCCTTTGTCAATAGTTTTTGTGCAATCAACTTAAAATAAGGGTAAACAAAGCCTTTGGCGGCAATTTTCCTATTGACAACAAACAGCGTCTATACTATAATAATTGTTAGCTGTAAAATTCAAATAAAGGAAATAAACAAAATGGACTACAATTTTACCGCCATTGAACAGAAATGGCAAAAATACTGGGAAGACAACAAGTCCTTCCACGCTGAAAATGACTATTCAAAGCCGAAATTCTACGCTCTGGTAGAGTTTCCCTATCCCTCGGGTCAGGGACTTCATATCGGACACCCACGTCCATACACAGCAATGGATATTGTAGCGAGAAAGCGCCGCCTTGAGGGCTACAACGTGCTTTTCCCCATGGGCTGGGACGCATTCGGTCTGCCAACGGAGAACTATGCAATAAAGAATAAGATACACCCTGCAATTGTTACCGAAAAGAACGTTGCACGCTTCAAGGGACAGTTAAAGGCGCTTGGTCTTTCCTTTGACTGGGACAGAGAAATCAACACCACCGACCCCGATTATTTCAAGTGGACTCAGTGGATTTTCCTTCAGATGTTCAAAAAGGGTCTTGCTTATAAAAAGGAAATGAACGTAAACTGGTGTACCTCCTGCAAGGTTGTGCTTGCAAACGAGGAGGTCGTACAGGGCAAGTGCGAGCGCTGCGGCGGCGAGGTTGTTCATAAGGTAAAGAGCCAGTGGATGCTTAAAATCACCGAGTATGCACAGCGTCTGCTTGACGATCTTTCCGAGGTGAACTACCTTGAAAAAATCAAGGCTACACAGACAAACTGGATCGGCCGCTCCACAGGCGCAGAGGTTGACTTCGGCACAACAACGGGGGATAAGCTGACCGTTTATACGACCCGTCCCGACACATTGTTCGGCGCAACCTATATGGTTATCGCTCCCGAACACCCCAATATTGAAAAGTGGGCCGACCTGCTTACAAATATGGACGAAATCAGGGCTTATCAGGAGCTTGCCGCAAAGAAGTCGGATTTCGACCGTACAGAAATGAACAAGGACAAGACAGGCGTTGAGTTAAAGGGCGTTAAGGCAATCAATCCCGTAAACGGAAAGGAAATACCCATTTTCATTTCCGACTACGTTCTTATGACCTATGGCACAGGCGCAATTATGGCTGTACCTGCTCACGATACCCGTGACTACGAATTTGCAAAGGTGTTCAATCTGCCCATTATCGAAGTTGTAAAGGGCGGCGACGTTACAAAGGAAGCCTTTACCGACTGCGCAACAGGCATTATGACCAATTCGGGCTTCCTTGACGGCTTATCCGTTGAGGACGCTAAGATTAAAATAAAGGAATGGCTTGAGGAAACAGGCAAGGGTAAATCAAAGGTAAACTACAAGCTCCGTGACTGGGTATTCTCCCGTCAGAGATACTGGGGCGAGCCGATTCCCGTTGTTTACTGCGAAAAGTGCGGCTGGGTTGCCCTCCCCGAAAGCGAGCTGCCGTTAAAGCTGCCTGATGTAGAAAGCTATATGCCGACGGATAACGGCGAATCTCCTCTTGCAACGCTGGAAAGCTTTATCAACACAACCTGTCCCTGCTGCGGCGGCCCCGCAAAGCGTGAAACGGACACAATGCCCCAGTGGGCAGGCTCGTCCTGGTACTATCTCCGCTACTGCGATCCCCACAACAAGGACGCAATCGCAAGCAAGGAAGCCCTTGATTACTGGATGCCCGTTGACTGGTACAACGGCGGTATGGAGCATACAACCCTCCACCTGCTTTATTCACGTTTCTGGCACAAGTTCCTTTATGACGAGGGCGTTGTAGGCACAAAAGAGCCTTACATGAAGCGTACAAGCCACGGTATGATCTTAGGCGAGGACGGACAGAAAATGTCCAAGTCAAGAGGCAACGTTATCAACCCCGACGACGTTATCAAAACCTACGGTGCAGATACTCTCCGCCTTTACGAAATGTTCATCGGCGACTTTGAGAAAACCGCTCCGTGGAGCCCCTCAAGCATTAAGGGCTGCAAGAGATTCCTTGACAGAGTATGGGGACTTCAGGATATTATCACCGAGGGCGACGGATACAGAAAGCCTCTTGAAGCTTCCTTCCACAAGACAATAAAGAAGGTTTCCGAGGATATTGAGTCTTTGAAGTTCAACACGGCTATTGCTTCTCTTATGGCGCTTATCAACGAAATTTACGCACAGGGCAGCATTACAAAGGGCGAGTTCAAAACCTTTATCACGTTGCTTAACCCATTCGCTCCCCACATTACCGAGGAAATGTACAATACCGTATTCGGCGAGGTTCTTTCAAAGCAGCAGTGGGTAGCTTATGACGAAAACCTCTGCGTTGACGAAAGCGTTGAAATTGTCGTTCAGATTAACGGCAAGGTAAGAGCAAAGCTGACTGTTCCCGCAGGAATTGACAAGGACAAGCAGATTGAGCTTGCAATGGCTGACCCGTCTGTCAAGTCACAGATTGAGGGTAAGACAATTGTCAAGCAGATTGCAGTTCCCGGCAAGCTTGTTAATATTGTAGTTAAATAATAATCAGACCGCCTCCGATAAAATTCGGAGGCGGTTATGCTTATTTTGTCACTTTTTCTTTTTAGGCAATGGCAGCTCCTCGTACATAGCCTCAAACAGCCTTTGAGTAACCTCCCTGTTTTCGGTTTCAGCCACAAGCAGCATTGGCTTTGCGCCCTCGTAAGGCGGCTCATACGGCGCATTGGGCATAAGGGCTATTGCGGCTTTAACAGGCTTTACAAGCAGCCTGTTGTCGTATATTCCTCCTGCCAACCTGTCCTTGTAATATATGAGGTATTCACCCATCATAGCCTTGTATCTTATGCCCTCAATGTGGGATAACTGCTCCTTGATGCAGTTCAGATATTCCTTGGTTGTTGCCATAGCTTCTCCTATTTATATATGCCGTCAACCCCCACATATTGGGGACAGTCTTTTCCCTCAGCCATTGCCATTCCCATAACAATTCCCACATGGCACATTGCGTGACGGAATTGTCCCAGAATAAGCTCCAGCCTTGTGTATTTGCAATTGGGCGGCTTTTCCGCCAGCATTTCTGCTGTTATTTCCGTAAGATAACCCATAATTTTATGGGAAACTATGTCAAAATACTCTGCAAGCTGTTCCCTTGAAATCGTAATTTCAAATTTCTCGTCAAGCTTGTCAAAATCCTTTGGAAAGCCTGTTGGCTCGGTGTAATCGTAAGGATTTATAAACCACTTGTCAAGGGAATGTATCGTGTGATAAAGGTATCTGCTGTTGGGAATGCCGTCTGCCCGCTGTTCAAGGTCGGCTGTTAGCAGAGCGTTTCTCACATTTCGGAGCAGTATTTCCGTCTGCTTTTTTATAATATCCGTCATAGCTTTTCCGCCAGTTCGTCAAGCATAAGCAGAGCCTTTGTTTTTACCTCTCTGCCCGAATAAATGCCCTTGTCGGCGTATTCAACCGCCTTTTCCGCCCATTTTGCGGCGTCCTTGAGCTGTCCGTCCTGCTCCTTTTCCTTTGCAAGTGAAAGACAGGACATGGCGAGAATTGCACAGCTTTCGTCGTGGAACGGGCTGCTTTCAACGCTCATAGGCTGGGTTATATCAATGGCAAGAGCATAATTTCCCGACCTGAATGCGTCCTTTGCTTTAAGGAGAATTGCCACAATGCTGTCGTCAACAGGCTGGGTTTCATTGCCGCTTTCGTCGGGAATAAGGTCCTTTACGGGAATTTCAAGCACCCTTGCAAGATATTGCAGGGTTTTTATGGACGGACAGGCAACTCCGCTCTCAATCTGACTGAGCATATTCCTTGTGATAAAATCCCCCACCACTTCGGACTGGGTCATTTTTTTCGCAAGACGGGCTTCCTTGATCTTTTTTCCTAATTCTGCGCTGTTCATCTGCTCACTCCCTTCGTTGTTGGTAAATATCATTTACTTATAGTTTAACACTTTATAAATAAAAAATCAACCCCTTTTTTGTAATTTTTTGCTTTTTTACAGAATATACAAAGGATAAGCCCATAAATTGTCACTTTGACGATTTTTCGGATTTGCCTCAAAATATATTGACTTTTGCATAAAAAGTGGTATAATCAAGGTAAATGATATTTACAGAATATCATCAAAGGAGTGATTATATGGAATGGTTTACCGATTGGTGGAACGCTCTTCAGATTGCGGAGCAGGTTTTGTACTGCATTGCAATTCCCGCAACGCTGGTGCTGATTATTCAGACAATAATGCTTTGCGTGGGCTTCGGAAGCAGCGGCGAGGGCGTTAATTTCAGCGACACCTCGGGAATGGATGGCTTTGACGGCGATATGTCGGGGGATATGAGCGGAGCGGCGGACGTATCGGGCGATACTGCGGCTGACGCAGGCTACACAGACGGCTCAAACCCGGGAGATTTCGGCGTAATGCAGCTTTTCACCGTGCAGGGCGTAATTGCCTTTCTGTGCGTATTCAGCTGGACCACGCTTGTATTCCTCAAGGCGGAGCTTCATCTTGCCTTCGCAATTATAGTAGGTATTTTCCTCGGCTTTGCCGCAATGTTCGGCGTTGCGAAAATAATACATCTTTCCGGAAAGCTTGCCCAGAACGGCAATATAAACATAAAAAATCTTCTCGGTCAGTCGGGTACTGTCTATATTCCCATTCCCCCTAAAAATCAGGGAACGGGCAAGGTAAACATATCGGCAGGAGAGCGTTTCCTTGAATACGACGCAATCTCCGACAATGAGGACCCTCTCCCCAGCAACCTCCCCGTGCGTGTTGTTGACATAAGAGGGGGAATACTTGTAGTTGAAAAAGCTGAATAATCAGCATAAATAAATATTACGGAGGAAATTATCATGGATCCAATTATTTTAGTTGCGATTTGCGTCGGCGCAG
>CAMDZU010000014.1 GCA_945910715.1 uncultured Clostridia bacterium | reverse complement strand
CAAGCACTACACCCCTTGAAACTCGCTTGCGAGTTTCACAAAGCCCCTCGCGGCGTGTGAGCGAGTGCATTTCTTTCCCCATTTCTTTGGGCAATCAAAGAAATGGGCGAGGGGTTATTGCTCCATTATAATTAAGTACAACATTATCAAGGGGGCGAGAAGCCCCCTCCACACCAACATATAAAATCAAACAAACACAAAACCGAGGGGAAAAAGGGGGCGAGAAGCCCCCTCCACACCAACATATAAAATCAAACAAACACAAAACCGAGGGGAAAAGGGGGCGAGTAGCCCCCTTTTAAACCGACCTACAAAACCAAACAAACACAAAAAACAGGGGTCAAAGGGGGCGGCAGCCCCCTCTCCACCAACCCTCAAACCACAACCAACACAACACGGGGGTTTGAAAAGGGGCTTGCCCCTTTCGCCCTGTTGTGTTATACTATCAGTGGGCTTCTGCCCAATAAACAACAAAAAGGAATCCGCTATGACTTATAATCTTACTGCGCCCTGCCATTTCGGGCTTGAAAAAACCCTCAGCTTTGAGCTTAAGCGTGCAGGGGCTGAAAATATCTCCGTTTCAGACGGACGGATAAACTTTACAGGGGACGAGCATTGCATTGCGAGAGCCAATATCACCTGCTCCGTTGCCGAAAGAATAGGCATTGTTCTTGCCGATTTTGACACAAGGGGCAGCTTTGACGTTGTGTTTGAGCAGGCGCAGAATATTCCCATTGAGCAGTTTGTGGGCAGAGGGGACAGGTTTCCCGTCACAAAGGGGCACTCCCTCAACTCAAAGCTGACAAGCATTCCCGCCCTTCAGCGCACCATCAAAAAAGGTCTTGTAATGCGTATGCAGAAAGCCTGCAAAATCAGCGGACAGGTTGAGGAAACGGGAGAGCTTTTCCCCATAACGTTCCTGCTTAT
This sequence comes from uncultured Clostridia bacterium, assembly GCA_945910715.1. Lineage (GTDB taxonomy): Bacteria > Bacillota > Clostridia > Oscillospirales > Ruminococcaceae > Ruminiclostridium_E. The sequence continues at coordinate 11,497 of CAMDZU010000014.1, read as the reverse complement.
GAAGGACAGAATGACCATAATTTTAGACACCTCGGGAGATGGTCTGCACAAAAGGGGCTACCGTGCAATGAGCAACGCTGCTCCCATAAAGGAAACCCTTGCGGCAGGACTTATCGACCTTGCAAGAGTCCGTGAGCGTGACCTGATAATCGACCCGTTCTGCGGCTCGGGAACAATTCTTATCGAGGCGGCTTTCAAGGCGCTGAACATTGCTCCCTGTCTTAACCGCAGCTTTGTTTCCATGAGCTGGGGCTGTATTGACCGCAGAGTATGGGAGGAGGAATTTGACAGAGCGAGAGGGGAAATACGCACCGACAGCGGCTTTACGGCTTACGGCTACGATATTGACGGAGAGGCTGTGGAGCTTGCCAAAAGCAACGCATGGAAAGCGGGGGTTGAAAAGCATATTTCCGTGGAGAAAAGGGCGGTAAAGGATTTTGTTTACCCCGAAAGTCCCTGCAAAATAATCTGCAATCCCCCTTACGCAGAGCGTATGCTTGAAAAGGAGCAGGCGGAGCAGGTTTACAGGGATATGGGAAAGGCAATGCTGCCTCTCGGGGAAAATCAGCTTTTTGTAATAACCGCCAACGACCGCTTTGAGGAAAGCTTCGGCGCAAAGGCGGCGAAAAACCGCAAGCTGTACAACGGTATGCTTATGTGCAGGCTGTATTCCTATTATAAATGAAAACTGAAAATCGTCCGTAATGTGAAAACGGACGATTTTTGTCTTTTCTGAAAAATTCTCTGCGTTTTGTAAGCGTTTACATCATCAATTAGTAAACTGCACAAAATGCCTGCTTTATTTTGTAAAGAAAAAACCGCCTGCTGCCAATTTTTTGTATTGACTGCAAATATTGTTAGTGATATAATTTAAAGTACATACAATAATGTGGTATAAGTATGCATAATTATTGTAAATAATTGTGTAGGAGGACACTGAAATGAACATTAAAACCAGGCGGCTGCTGTCAATTATAACAGCGGCGGCAATGACGGTTTCTTCCGTGAGCTTCACGTCCTTTGCGGATGATTCCGTTCCACAGCTGTCTTACGGCTAATCAAACGGCGTAATTGCGGGAGCTGAAACCACAGCTGACGGCAGCGTGGAAATCAACGAAACAAACTTCCCCGACGAAATTCTCAGAAGCTTTGTAGCAACCTACGACGGGGACGAAGACGGCGCTCTTTCTACTGAGGAGATAAGCTATATTGACGGCGTTTACCTTGACGGCGAGCCTGTTACAAGCTTAAAGGGTATCGAATACCTTACAGCCGTAAGAGGAATTTTTGTAGGCAACATTGACGAAAACGGAAATGCTGCGGGACAAATTACAAGTATTGATTTATCCAATCTTTCAGAGCTTGAATCACTGAGCATCAGCGGCAACCCAATCAACGAGCTGGATTTATCCAACAATCCCAAGCTCAAAAATATATGGGCAAGCTGCTGCGGACTTACAAGCCTTGACGTAAGCCTTTGTCCCGACCTTGAAATTCTTGATATATGGGGCAATCAGCTTACAGAAATCAACTTAAAGAACAACACAGCCCTTAAAGAGCTGAACCTTGACGGAAACCTCTTAAAGGACATTGACCTGAGCAGCAATTCTGCGATTGAAAGACTTCGTCTGGGCGGAAATCAGATTAAAAGCATTGATATAAGCAATCTCACAGACCTGAAGACAATTGACCTTTCTTCCAATCCTCTTGAAGAAGTTCCCGATTTAAGCGGATATACAAATATGGAAGTGCTTATGCTGGGCGGCCTTAACCTCGAAGCAATCGACGTTTCGGGAATGACCTCCTTAAGAGAGCTTGGCCTTTGGGCAAACGCTCTTACCGAAATTGATTTAAGCAACAATACCGCTCTTGAAAGTCTTAACCTTGACGGAAACCTTATCAGTTATCTTGACCTTTCCGCAAATACAGCCCTCAGAGAGCTGCGCTGCAGCGGCAACCGTCTTGCGTTTATTGATTTAAGCGCAAACACAGCCCTTAATCTGGTTGAGTGCCGGGACAACTATTTTGAAATATCAGATTACGACCAGTTTAATACCCTTGAAGAACTGGGCATGGACTTCTCAAAGGCAACAAACTGGGATGGAGCGGAATACGACGCTGAAACGAATATGCTTAACATTTTCTCCGATTGCGTAAGCTACGATTATCCTACCTTCGGTGAGAATACAGAAAGATTTGAGATTAACATCAAGGTTCCCGTATGCGACATTAACGAAGAAAACTTCCCCGACGAAACATTAAGAAACTTTGTAGCCGACTTTGACTTTGACGGGGACGGTATCCTTTCCGAGGGCGAAAGAAGCAGCATTGACGGCATTTACTTAGATGGTCAGCCCCTTACAAGCTTACAGGGTATCGAATACCTTACAGCCGTAAAAGGCATTTATGTAGGCTGCCTTGACAGCGAGGGCAACCCTTGCGGCACTCTTACAAGCATTGACGTAAGCATGCTTCCTCAGCTTGAAGAGCTTTTCGTTCACGGCAACCCCATTGAAACCCTTGACGTAAGCAATAACCCCAATCTTATCAAGATTGACGCAGGCTTCTGCGGACTTACAAGCCTTGACCTTTCCAACAATCCGAATATTGAATATCTCTTCCTTTGCGCAAATCAGCTCACAACCATTGATATAAGCCATCTTACAGAGCTTAAGGGGCTTGATCTTTCCGACAATCCTCTTGAAACCGTTCCGGACGTAAGCGGATTTACAATGATGGAGGAAATGTGGTTAGGCAGCCTTAACCTTGAAGCAATCGACGTTTCGGCAATGGAGAACTTAAGAGATCTGGGTCTTTGGAACAACTATCTTACCGAAATTGATTTATGCGGCAACCCCGCTCTTGAAATTCTGAACGTTGACTCAAACAAAATACGCTATCTTGACCTTTCCGCAAATACAGCCCTTAAAGAGCTGCGCTGCAACCGGAACAACCTTGCATTCCTTGATTTACGCGCAAACACAGCTCTTGAAATCGTTCAATGCCCGGGAAATGTTTACTATGTTGAAAGCATGGACGAAATCAGCGACATTATAGATATGGGTCTTGATTTATCCGTTGCAACGAGCTTTGAGGGCGGCGAATATGACGCCGAAACAGGCGAGCTTACCGTTTACGGCTCGTGGTTAGCCTATGAGTATCCCACATTCGGCGATCAATTCGAAAAGTTCAAGATTTGTGTCTATGTTCCCGATGTTGAAATCACCGAGGAAAACTTCCCCGACCCTGTACTGAGAAGCTGTGTAGCTACATACGACTTTGACGAAAACGGAATTCTTTCCGCCGACGAAAACTTCTTCATAGAAGGCTTATGGCTGGCAGACTCGCCTTTAGCCGACCTGACAGGCGCAGAACTTCTTGCAGCTTTAAAGGAAGTTCAGGTAAACGGCACTTCTGTAACAGACCTGAGCCCCATAAGCAATCTTAAATCCCTTGAGCTTCTTAACATCAACGATACCCTTATTGAAGGCGACCTTGATTTCAGCGGCAATCCTAACCTGCTGGCCCTGGATTTCTACGGCAGCAGAATCAGCGGCGCCGACGTATCAAATTGTCCAAAACTTATTTCATTCAACGGCACAAGCCCATTCTTCACAAGCGTTGACTTTACAAACAACACCCGGCTTGAATATGTTACTATCGGTGAGAGCCCCCTTACAGAGCTTGACGTAAGCAACTGCCCCAAGCTTAAGGTATTGAATCTGTGGGGCAGCAAGGTTTCCGAAATCGACGTTACAAACTGCCCTGAGCTGATTGAGCTTAACGTACAGAGCAACGGCGTTTCCGCTGTTGACGTAAGCAGGAACACCAAGCTTGAGCTTCTCGGTATAGGCGATAACCCCGATCTTGCCGAGATCGACATCAGCAATAACACAGCCCTTAAGGAATTGCATTTCTGGAACACACCTATAAAGAATGTAGATCTTAGCAATGCTCCCGAGCTTTTAATCCTTTCAGCCAGCGGCGCTCCTCTTGAAAGCCTTGACGTAAGCAATAACACCAAGCTTTCATACATCAACATAGGCGGCGGCACTCTGGACAGCCTTGACTTAAGCAAGAACACAGCTCTTTCTGAATTATGCGTCTGGGGAACAAACATTACCTCCCTTGACCTCAGCAACAACACGCTTCTGACAGCAGTCAGACTGAACGGTCTTCCGATTCTGACCCTTGATCTGAGCAAGAATACAGAGCTTATGGAGATTGAGCTTAACGGAAACGGTATTGACCTTACCTCCTTCACCGTTACAGAGCTGGACGATTACAATGTTGACCTTTCCAAGATTACAGGCTGGACAGGCGCAAAGTTCGACCCCGAAACAAAGACTCTTTCCGACATTGAAGAAGACGCAGAAAAAATCGTTTATACCTATGATTTAGGCAACGGCAGCACAGCAGAATTTGAGCTCAGAATTCCTGTTCCCGAGGCTCCCGAAGTAACCGCAAAGGGCGGCAGCGGCAAGGTAACTCTCAGCTGGAAGCCTGTAAATATGGCAACCTCCTATGTGGTTTACAGCTACGACGGCAAGGATCTTGAAATCATTGGCGAAACCTCCGAAACCTCCTTCGTTGTTGACGGTCTTAAAAACGGCACCGAATACCGATTCTTTGTAAGCGCAAGATGCGGCGCAATGGAAACCGAATTCAGCGATAAATACATTGTAAAGGCAAAGCCTGCTGTGGCAGTTCCCGCAAAGCCGGCAAACGTTAAGGTTGACCCGAGCGACGGCGAGGTATATGTAAGCTGGACAGCTTCGGAAGGCGCAACAAGCTACTCTGTTTACAAGTACGAAGGCGGCAAGTACAGCAAGCTTTACAGCACAACTGAAACAGGCTGCACAATCCGCGGTCTGACCAACGGAACAACCTATATGTTCCTTGTCCGTGCATTCAACGAATCGGGCGGCAGCGCATTTACCACAGCCGACCTTGTAAGCGGAACTCCCAAGGCTCCCGTTGTTATTCCCGAAAAGCCAACAAACGTTAAGGCAACGGCAGGCGACAAGCAGGTAACGCTCACCTGGACAGCGGCAGCAGGCGCAGAAAGCTACACAATCTACAAGTACGAAAACAGCAAATATACCAAGATAAACAGCACAGCAAAGACAACCTACACAGTAACAGGTCTTACCAACGGCACAGCCTACAAGTTCCTTGTCCGTGCGTTCAACGAGGCAGGCGGAAACTCCTTCACCTTAGCCGACCTTGTAAGCGCAACTCCCAAGGCTCCCGTTGCTTCAGTTCCCGCAAAGCCCGCAAACGTCAAGGCGACAGCAGGCGACAAGCAGGTTACACTTTCCTGGACTGCTTCAACAGGCGCAACAAGCTACACAATCTACAGGTACAATAACGGCAAATACGGCAAGGTAACAAGCACAGCAAGCACCTCCTTCACAATCAAGGGTCTTGCCAACGGCACAACCTACAAGTTCCTTGTCCGTGCATTCAACGCAAAGGGCGGCAGCTCATTCACAACAGCCGACCTTGTAAGCGCAACTCCTAAGGCTGCGGTTACAACCGTTCCCGCAAAGCCCACAGTAAACGCAAACGTACAGGATAAGGTAGTAACCTTCTCGTGGAACGCAGTAGAGGGCGCAACCTACTACAAGCTGTACAACTACTCAAACGGCAAGTATGGTCTTGTTGCAACCGTAACAGACACAACCTACCGTCTGAGATACTTAAAGAACGGCACAACCTATCAGATTCTTGTCCGTGCCTTCAACGAAAAGGGCGGCAGCAAATTTACAACCGCCGACCTTATCAGCGTAACTCCAAAGGCTGCAACGGCAGTACCGACTGCACCGTCGGTAAAGGCTTCTGTAAGCGGCGGCAACGTAAATCTTACATGGGCTCATGTTCCAACAGCGTTCTCCTACACAATCTACAAGTACGAAAACGGAACATATACAAAGCTTGGCGCAACCTGCGACAACTACTTCACAGTAAAGGGTCTTGCGGCAGGAAAAACCTACAGCATACTTGTTCGCTCGTTCAACAGCAAGGGCGGACATAAGGTTACTTCAGCCGACCGTGTATCGGTAACTCTTTAAGCTTAACAATAAAACCGCTTGTCTTACGACAGGCGGTTTTTTCATTGTCCCAAAAAACCGTTGACGGCGGCTTGAAAAAGTGATATTATCTTTGTACAAAAAAGGAAAGGGGAATGAAAATGAGCGAAAATGAAAACAAAATTGCCTTTTCGGGAGCAGGTGTGGCAATAAACGAAGAAAATTTCCCCGATGAGATTTTCAGGGAGTATGTTTCACGTAATTTCGACAAGGACGGGGACGGGATTTTGTCGGAGGAGGAGATTGAAAACGCAACTGAAGTTGATGTATCAAGCCGTAATTTGCGGAGTCTTAAGGGAGTGGAGCATTTAACGGCTCTTGAAGAACTTAACTGCGAAATTAACAGACTTTCGGAAGTTGATTTAAGCGGCAATACAGCTCTTACAAAGCTGCAGATTAGCGGCAATTTGCTTACAAGCCTTGATGTCAGCAAAAACACAAAGCTTCGCAGTCTTGACCTTGAATCAAACTTTGTATATAGTCTTGATATAAGCAATAACACTTGTCTTGAAGAACTGAACTGCGAGGACAATGGGCTTGTAAGCATTGATTTAAGCAGAAACAAAGCTCTTACAAAGTTATTGATTGGCGACAACGAGTTATTCGATATTGACGTCAGCAAAAACACTGAACTCGGGATACTTGACCTTGCGAGCAATGCGTTAGAAAACATTGATTTAAGCAATAATTACTTATTGACAGAGCTTTACTGCGGAATAAATATAATCGGAGGTCTTAATTTGACCCAAAATCCAATGCTTAAAGTACTGGTTTGCGATTTAAATTGCATATCAAGTCTTGATTTAAGCAACAATCTCCAGCTGGAGTGTTTGGACTGCAGCAAAAACACCATAACAAGCCTTGATATTAGCAACAATAAGAAAATCAAAGAAGTAAATTGCGATGACCAGCAATACCCACTCTCCTCCCGCTCCTTAGACGAACTTACTCCCCTTGGTTTCCGCCCCGAAAAAGCAAGCAATTGGCAAGGCGCAGACTACCGCCCCGAAACCAACTCTCTTGTAAACGTCACAAGCAAAACCGTGACCTATGATTACGACATAGGGCAGGGGAATATCTGTAAATTTGCCCTTTATTTATACTCGGAAAAGTAAATATTTATAAAACCGTACACCCCGTGCGGTTTTTATGTAATTTCTGGAAATTAGCCCAAAATCTTTGACAAATGGGATAAAATATGCGACAATAGAAGAAAAGCTTAACAACATTATCAAAAGGAGTAAAATATGAAGCTTGTTCGCAGAATTACGGCGGCATTTATTGCGGCTGTTGCCCTTGTCACCTTTTTTGTACTGCCTGCTTCGGCGGCCAATGTTTTTGAGTGGGACGGAAAAACCGAAATGCTCCCCGACTGCAAGTACATAGTTTCCTCGGCAATCCGTGTAAGAGATGATTTCACCATTCCCGAAACTACAAAGCTTATTGTGAAAAAAGGCGGCTCTCTCACGATCCTTAAAAACGTGTGGGTGAACGTTCATGGCATTATGTCCGTGGCGATCGGCGGCAATATTACCAATTCGGGAAAAATTACCGTTGAGGAGGGCGGACAGCTTAACACCTACGGCGAGTTTCTTTCCTCGGTAAGTGCAGAGCTGAAAATCAAGGGCGCTTTCAGCATATATAATCAGGGCAATGCCAGAATTTCCTCAAAGGTAAGCCTTTTCGGAACAGGCGAAATCTACAACAAGGGCAGGGTGATTTTCACCAAAAGCAGCGACTCCAAATTCTCCGCTCCCATTACAATAACAAGCAAGGGCGAAATGCACTTTCAGGGCAATGCGGCGGTAACTCTCAGCGGCTCAATCGACTGTCTTGGCTATATGACCGTAGGCAAGGTGGGAACGCTGAAAATAAGCGGCTCGGTAACGCTGGAGAAAAAAGCGGACTATAACCGTTTCGGCACGGTTGAAACCACCGTAAGCGGCAGATTTATCGACAAGCGAGAGGTGATAAACTACCGCAAATACACCGTTGAAACCATAGTTGACGAGCCTGACGTGTGCTTTGAGGGAATTGACGTTTCCTATGCACAGGGGGAAATCGACTGGGCAAGAGTGGCGGCAAGCGGCGTTGACTTTGCCATTATCCGTGCAGGACGTGGCAAGGCAGGCTCAAAGCCAATGAAAGAGGACGACTATTTCGCAAAAAATATACAGGGTGCAATTGCCGGCGGAATTGACGTGGGAGTATATTTTTACAGCTACGCAACCACCGTCGAGGAGGCAAAGGAGGAGGCAAAGTTCTTTGTAAGCATTATAAAGGACTATGAAATTACCTACCCCGTTATACTTGATATGGAGGAGGAATTTCAGTCGGGACTTTCAAAGGACGCCCTTACGGAAATAATTGATACCTTCTTCAAGCAGGTAATCAGCGCAGGCTATTACCCAATGCTTTATTCCTACAAGTCGTGGATGGAGCATAACCTTGATATGCGAATACTGGACAAGTATGCGGTATGGCTTGCGGAGGTGGCAAAGCAGCCAAGCTACGACGGCGCATTCTATATGTGGCAGTACAGCTTCAAGGGCAGGGTTGACGGAATAAAGACCGACGTTGACCTTAATATATCCTACAGGGATTTCCCGGCAATACTGAGAAAAAACAGGCTGAATAAGCTGAAATAACAGGGTGACCGCTCGTTTATACGGGCGGTTTCATTTTTTTAGCAAAATCCCGCAAAAACTATCGTCAGATCCTTGCAGATATTGCAAAGCCGCAGGATTAAGTGTATAATGTACATACAGCCTTATGCTGAAAAATCTTTACGGAGAGAAATTATGCATATACTTTTTGTTGTCCTTGACTGCATTGTGATACTGCTTACGGCCAATATTATGCCGCTGGCAATGATTTTAGATATGCCCCTTGTTTCGGTTGCTGCAGGAGCGGCAATTGTAATCGCCTATCTGCTTATCAACGTTTTCCCCGGAGTTTACCGTGCGAAAAGCTTCAGGCTCACCGTCCTTGCAGGAGGCAGCGACCTGCTTCTTGCCTTTCTCATTACCCTTGTCTTTGAAACAACGGCTTTTATTCTGTGGATAACAAGCGGCGTTTTCGGCATTGGCGCTCTTATCGGTATCGGCGTGCTGGGGGTAATAGCTGAGGCGGTGGTTTTCTGGAACGGCATTGTGAGAGTGTATATGACCTCGGTGCAGCTTGGGTTCAAAATCCGTGTTCTTGGGGCGGTTTTCGGAATGGTGCTGCCTGTAAACATATACTTTCTTATAAGGATAATCCGCGTTACAAGGAGAGAGGCGGTATTTGAAATATACCGCAAAAACCTTGACGAAAGCAGGAAGGAACAGCAGATCTGCAAAACGAAATATCCCCTGCTACTTGTTCACGGTGTGTTTTTCCGTGACAGCAATAAGCTGAATTACTGGGGAAGAACTCCCGACGCACTTATTGCAAACGGAGCGGAGCTTTATTACGGCGATCAGCAGAGCGCCCTTTCCGTTGAGGACAGCGCAAGGGAAATCGCCGCCAGAATAGAGGACGTAATAAAGCGGACGGGGGCGGAAAAGGTAAACATAATCGCTCATTCAAAGGGCGGACTCGACTGCCGCTGGGCAATAACCCACCTTGGCATGGACAAATATGTTGCCAGCCTTACAACGGTGAATACTCCCCACCACGGCTGCCTTTTCGTGGAGCACCTGTTCAATAAGCTTGCTCCTGCCGTAAGGGACAAAATGGCTGCCGCTTACAATGCCGCCCTCAGGAAAATAGGGGACACAAGCCCCGACTTTTTATCGGCGGTAGGGGATTTGCGGAACAGCAGGGTAGAGGAAATAAACTCGGTCACTCCCGATATGGAGGGGGTTTTCTATCAGTCCTGCGGCTCGGTGGCGAAAAAGGCCAAAAGCGGACGTTTTCCGCTTAATGTGTCCTATCCTCTCGTTAAAAAGTACGACGGTCCCAACGACGGCCTTGTCGCCGCCGAATCAATGAAGTGGGGGGACAATTTCCGCCTTGTAAGCGTAAAGGGAAACCGTGGAGTTACCCATGCGGATATGATAGACCTGAACAGGGAAAACGTCCCGGGCTTCGACGTCAGGGAGTTTTACATAGAGGTTGTCAGCGACCTGAAAAACAGGGGCTTCTGACCGAAAGAACAGCAAAACTATTCCGCTGCTTCGAAAACCAACGGATTTTCAAAGCAGCGGATTGTCTTTTTTGGTTATGTGAAAATTAGATGAAATCTTGTTACTTAAATAATAATTCTGTAACTTAAACGCATTATGGAAATTAAGTGGAAATCCTCTTTTTTGAAGTAAATCAAGATATAGTATTAAGTTCGGCTGTGATTACAATATGTGCATTAAATAAGGCTGCGGTGAAAATCAGGTGATAAAGCAGGAGCTTTTTGTAGAATGTGCAAATAAAGTTTATAATTATTCAAATTGAATTTATAAATCTTGACAATCGTACTGCTTTTTGTTATAATATATAAGAACAAAAGCGGCTTTTAATGTATTTTGTATAAAACAAAGTCAGATTAACTCTGACAAAACAAGATTTTTAGCCGAAATTTGTGCAGTTTCACCATTACAAAAACCCATTTCTGTGTAACTTAGTTACACGTTTTTGGCTGAAAAGGTTTACACAAGGCTTTGTAAAGCGGTTTTTTAAGATTGCCGCAGCAAAGCCCTTTGGTGCGTTGTTAAATTGACAATAAGTTTCAACAAGAGGGATTGTATGTCGCTGATTTTAAAAGCGGAAAAGGTTTCAAGACAATTTAAAATAGGCGACGGAAGCGTTGTTGATGCACTTAAGGACATTAACCTTGAGGTTCATTCGGGACAGCTTGTGTGTCTGAGAGGCAGGTCGGGCTCGGGTAAAACCACCCTTATCAACATTCTGGGCGCTCTTGACAGGCAGACGGGGGGCACCGTCACCTTTAAAGATGAGGATATCGGCGCTCTTTCCGACGCAAAAAGGGACAGATTAAGGCGGTACGAAATGGCTTTCGTTTTCCAGTCCGTAGCCCTTATTTCCACAATGACCGCTTACGAAAATGTGGAATTTGCCCTGCGGCTTGCAGGAACGCCAATTTCCGAGCGAAAGGCGAGAGCAAGGGAATGTCTTACACAGGTGGGCCTTGAAAAGCGAATGTTCCACCGGCCGGGCGAAATGTCCGGCGGCGAGCAGCAGCGTGTGGCAATCGCAAGAGCGGTTTCCCACCGCCCCGAAATAATCTTTGCCGACGAGCCCACGGCGGCTCTGGATACCCCAACGGGACTTGCCGTTGTAAAGCTGTTCCGTGATCTGGTTGCAGACAATAATCTTACAATAGTAATGACCACCCACGACGAGGCTATGATGGAGCTGGCGGACGTGGTTTATACGCTGGAGGACGGTATGATTACCAATACCGTTTA
>CAMDZU010000013.1 GCA_945910715.1 uncultured Clostridia bacterium | reverse complement strand
AGCTTGTGTTCAAGGTTGAAATACACAAATTCATCATCAAGGGTAAAACGCTTGTCTTCCAGCAGCCTTGTTCCTGCATATTTTTTCCGTCGGAAATAATCGGGGTTAAGCTTACGCAGGGCTCTCCGCACAGACATAACCCTGTTGCCGTAAAAGTCTGCGCCCTTGTTCAGCACGACAAGACAGATTACTCTCTCCATTTTGTGTGCGAGGGAAAAGGCTCTGTCAGCGGGAGGATAATCCTCCACCCTGAGTCCCATTGCCTTTATAGGCGACATAAGCTCCGCTCTTACCGCAAAGCAGGTGCCTGCCACAAACAGATACCTTTCGGGAATTTCAATCCCCTGCTCCCTCATATAAGCCTTTACCATATTCTGCTTATGGGCAGGGTCGGCAACAATAAGGTTTTCAGCCGCCGCAAGACCAACGCTTTTGTCGTTCATAAGCCTGTCTATGGTCTTGTGTACGGTAAAAGCCCCCAGACAGCCCTCGTACAGATTGAGAAACCAATCCCGTTTTTTGAGATAATTGCCGTAAATGTAAATTTTCGGCCGCTTAACGCCCTTTGACTGCAGTTTAAAAATAATGTCGTAATCTTCAAGACAGGTTTCGCCTATTATTTCGGTAAACGAGCCAACGTCGTAGCCAAGGTTTCTGCACTCCTTTATTACCGCACCGGGCTTATACCGTGCAATATCCTCCAGCACCGCCTTATCGCCATTCCCCTCCGTATAGGCAACCGCAAGGTCATAGCTGTAGAAATCCAGATTTTTCAGATATTCCTTTATTTCCTGCCAGCTGTTCATATAAAACAGATGAAGCACCACAAGTATTCTTGCGGAGCTGTTCCTTTTTATCAGCTCAGAACAGCATTTGCCGCCGATTTTCCGCATTATTCCTCTGCGGAAGGAATGTGCCTTGTAGGATTTATCTTTATGGGACATAGACTTTTCCTTTTACTGATTAGCGTATTTTGCGCAGACCTCCTCCGAAGGACCGTCTGCAATCATTTTTCCCTTTTCAAGCCATATACATCTTGTGCAAAGCTCTTTTATCTGATTGATATTGTGGGAAACAATCAGCACCGTTGTATCTCCGTCCATAAGCTCTTTTATTTTCTTATGGCATTTCTGCTGAAATTTGAAATCCCCTACCGCAAGCACCTCGTCAACAATCAGCACATCAGGGTCAACCGCCGTTGCAATTGCAAAGCCAAGCCTTGACTTCATACCCGAGGAATAATTCTTCAGCGGCACGTCGATAAATTCCCCTAACTCCGCAAACTCGATTATTTCGTCAAGGTGGTCGTTGATATATTTTTTGTTGAAGCCCAGAAGATAGCTGTTGAGGAAAATATTCTCCCTTCCGCTAAGGTCGGCGTTAAAGCCTGCTCCAACCTCGATAAGAGGCGCAATGGAGCCTTTTACCGCAACCCTTCCCGTTGTGGGCTTCATTACTCCCGCAATAATTTTCAGCAGGGTGCTTTTTCCCGAGCCGTTAAGTCCCATAAGTCCCACAATTTCTCCCTTGGAAATGGTGAAGTTTATGTCTTTCAGCGCAGTAAACTGCTTGAATCTTAACTGCCGCTTTGCAAGCTTTATAAAGTATTCTTTAAGGCTGTCAATTTTTTCCTTGTTCATATTGAAGGTCATTGAAACATTTTCAACGGAAATTACAGTTTTTCCTGCCAACTTTACAGCCTCCTTATATATGCAGGATAAACTTATCCTGAGTTTTCTTCATTATCACAACGCCCACAAACAATGTTACAACGCCAATTCCAAGACAAAGCAGATTGTCGCTCAGCGTAGGCAGAGTGCCTTTCAGCACCATTCCTCTGAACATTGTGATATAGTGGTAAAGCGGATTGAACATAATTATGTTCTTGACAATGCCGTCCATTACCTCAATGGGGTAAAAAAGCGGCGTCATATACATCCATACGGTCGTCATAACCTTGTAAAGATGCTTTATATCTCTGAAAAAGACGTTCAGCGCCGACAAAATAAGTCCAAGACCTGTGGAGAACATAAAGGCATAGCATAGGGGAAGCCAGAACATCAGCATTTCAACGTGAAAAGGCGTGCCCGTAAACAGCATTACAATAATCAGCGCCGCCATTGAGAACAGCATATTCATCAGCGAAGCAACCGAGCAGGACAAGGGGAACACATATTTCGGCACATATATTTTCTTTATCAGCGCCGAGTTTCCCACCACCGAATTAAGGGCGGTATTTGTACATTCCGAGTTGAAATCGAAAATCAGACGGCCGCACATAAGATAAATGGGGAAATTTTCAATCTGATTATGGAATATGGTTGAAAACACCATTGTAAGCACAATCATCATCAGCAGCGGATTAAGCAGGCTCCACAGCATTCCCAGATAGGATTTTCTGTATTTCAGCGCCACCTGATTTTTCGCAAGGTGTATAATAAGTCCGCTGTATTTTCTGAAGGTCTTGATGTAAGCTTTAAGCTTCAATTTATTCTCCTTAAGTCCTGTGAACAGTATCAATTTAAAGCAGCGCTACAAAATGTATCGCTGCTTTATTGTCTAAAAAGTATTTCAGGGTGACGAGAAGCCGCCGGATGGTAGGAAACTACATAACGGCAAGGCTTTGTGCCTGCCGTTGTGTAGTTGACAACGCAGACGGTGGTTTATCGTCAGCCTGGGTTAATCTCTTTTGAAAATATCTCTTGTATATACCTTTTCCGCAACATCGTCAAGGCAGGAATCATATCTGTTTGCGATAATTGCATCGCTTTCCGCCTTGAACTTTTCAAGGTCGTTGATTACACGGCTTCCGAAGAAGGTATCTCCATCGTTAAGCGTAGGCTCGTAGATAATTACGGTTGCGCCCTTTGCCTTGATTCTCTTCATAACGCCCTGAATTGAGCTTTGCCTGAAGTTATCGCTGTTGGACTTCATTGTAAGTCTGAAAACGCCTATCGTTACCGTTTTTTCGGCGCTTCTGTCATACACGTTGTCCTCATTGTAGGAATAATAGCCTGCCTTTGCAAGCACCCTGTCCGCAATGAAATCCTTTCTTGTGCGGTTGGATTCAACAATTGCGGTCATCATATTCTGAGGTATATTCTCGTAGTTTGCAAGGAGCTGCTTTGTGTCCTTGGGCAGGCAGTAGCCGCCGTAGCCGAAGGACGGGTTGTTGTAGTGGTCGCCGATACGGGGGTCAAGTCCCACGCCCCTGATGATAGCCTGTGTGTCAAGGCCTTTCATTTCCGCATAGGTATCAAGCTCATTGAAATACGAAACTCTCAGCGCAAGGTATGTGTTTGAAAACAGCTTTACTGCCTCCGCCTCGGTGAAACCCATAAACAGCACGGGAGTGTTTTTCTGCTCTGCGCCCTCTTCAAGGAGTTCAGCAAATTTCTTTGCTGCGGCAAGGGAGCTTTCGCTGTTCATATCTGCTCCCACAATAATTCTGGAGGGGTACAGATTATCGTAAAGCGCCTTGCTTTCACGGAGAAATTCGGGGCTGAACAGGATTTTGTCCGAGCCTGTTTTTTTGCGTATTCCCTCGGTAAATCCTACGGGAACAGTGGATTTTACCACCATTATAGCGTTGGGATTGCAGCGCATCACCATATCGATAACGCTTTCCACCGCCGATGTATCAAAAAAGTTCTTGGCAGGGTCATAGTTTGTGGGAGCCGCAATAATAACCAGCTCGGAGCTTGCATAAGCCTGCTCTCCGTCAAGAGTCGCCGTAAGGTCAAGCTCCCTTTCCGCAAAATATTTCTCGATATATTCGTCCTGAATAGGGGATTTTCTATTGTTTATCATTTCCACCTTTTCGGGGATTATATCCACCGCCGTAACGTGATTGTGCTGTGCAAGAAGCACCGAAAGAGATAAGCCCACATAACCTGTGCCTGCTACCGCTATATTCATTATTTCACACTGTCCTTTCTCAAGAAGTATTTTATACACTGTTGCGATCATTCAAATATTTTATCGGCTATTTCCTTATAATGATTTGAAAGCATATAATTTTTCTTTATATCTTCTTGTGCATTTACTATCATTTGTTTCCTGAACGAAATATCCGTGAGTACCTCAAACATTGCACTTGCCCATTCATCAGCAGAGTTATTATTAACAAGAATTGCAGTTTCATTGTTTACAATTATATCGCTGTATGGCTTAATGTTTGTGCATATACATGGAAGTCCCAGCGCAGTATATTCGAGATATTTCAATCCGCTTTTTGAATAATTGAGCTTGTTATTTAAATCAAGCGGAGCAACACCAATATCAAAATCTTCCAGTTTTTGAAGCATCATAGCAAATTCTGGATATTCAGTTGAATTCTTAGGAACTGGAATTGTCTCATACCAAGACTCTCGGTACCTTTCACAACCAATAACAAAAAGAGTAGCTTTCTTACCTATTCTCATCAGTTCTTTATTAAGCTTTGCTATTGGAGCCTTCATAATTTCAAGGTCAATTTTATGTGATATCGTTCCAAAATATAATATTTTGTATTCATCCTTATTATTTAGTGTTTTACTTAATGATTTTATTTTCCAAATGCTTTCATCAATATAATTTGGTATAACTATTCCGCTAACTCCGAGTCTGTCAGAAATGTAGTTATTCGTCACGATTATTCTTGATGATATCTTTGCAATTTTTTTAACCTTTTCTGACACATTTTTATACACTTCATATTCCGGATGATCCTTATCAATACTTAAAAGATCGTCATCAAGCTCAAAAATTACTTCAAGATTATTTTTTTCATCACATTTTTTTATCAATTTATCAACCGAATCATCGCTAATTTTTTCCCTTTGTATAAAGACATTAAACTTAGAAATAATTGTACTGTCAAAAGGAATATCTTCAATATTGTGAAGTTCTGCAACTGCCATATTATCCCTTACAAATGGATTTTTCATAATTGGCGAGACAACTCGGATATATGAAGAGGCAACCTTTTTATCAGTAAAATTATTTAACCATACCAATATATCACTGTTGCCGCTTATTATCTTGTGGTAAAGGGCAATATAATCTGTACCCATTCTAGCTATAGAATGAACATCTGCACATTGAACTTCATTACACAATTCCCGATATTTATTTGAAAAAGATATTTCCAGTATTTGCTCATACGTCTTCTGTGGGGCGGAAAGATCCGCCCTAATACAGCCACCGTTTTTCAGGGCACGTTCTCTTAGCGTTCCAATATCAGAAACAATACATGGTATTCCACAGCTCCATGCTTCGGTAAGAACATGACAATAAGTTTCAGGCCAGATAGAGAATATTCCCACATAAGCCGGCTTTATCTCGGAAACTAATTTTGCAAAATCCTCACGGACATACTTGCCGTGATATATGACCCTTCTCTCAAACACAGAGCCTTTTTCGGTTTTTATTCCGCCGATACAATGAAATTCAAGCATATTATTCTTGTCTGCGGCAATCAATTGTTTGATGTATTCACTTCCTTTATTCACTCCGATATTACCCGCAAGGAGAATTACTATCTTATTATTTTCGGGAGCTTTTCCCAGATATTTTCTGTCATACTCAAAATCTCTGCCGTGTTCAATTACATGAAATCTATCGTTTATTTCAGGATATATTTTCACATAAAGCTGCTTCGCATATTCGGAGGTTGTAACAAAGGCACTTATTTTTTTCAGAATCTCCGAAATTTCCTTTTGCCATACTTCCCGAGCCCATTTGTTTGTAGGCTCGTTGACCTTAATCAGCACGGTAGTCATGGGACAATTTGTATCGCACTGTCTGCATTCTGCCGCACAGTATTTTCCGTCCGAATTAACAAGATTTATGGTAGGACAAATAAAATAGAAGTCATGGAATGACAATACCATAGGAATATTCATAAGGTGGGCGATATTCACTGCGTCAAAGCTGTGTTTGAACAAATGACGAATATGAATCATATCTAAATGGAGATTTGCAAATACGTCAAAATATATATCCGCATATTCCGATACATACAGGTCGGTAACGCACCACTTCTTTTTAAGGGTAAAGGTCTTCAGCAGATTAAGCTCACCGTTTACAAAGGAGTAAAGCTTCATCTGATTTGCATTGGAGGTAAGCATAAATACTTCGGTATCGCATTTTTCCGCATACCTCATAAGGTCTTCGTTTGTCTTTACAGTACCGCCCATTCCCTCGTGCAGCAGGTACAGCACACGCTTTTTCCTGTACTCGGCGGGTCTGTGATTTTCAAGGGAAGCCTTTATTCTGCTTCTGTTTTCAATAAGCTTTTCGGAAGACGAGAAAATCTTTATCTCACTGCTGTAGGTGGGATATCTTTCATCAAGTATTTTTCTGTGGCTGAGAATAAGCTGCTGCTTTTCTTCCTTGAAGGAAGCGCTTCTCTTGTGATAGATGTAGGTATCGTCGGCAACAATATTGGAGAAGCCCATTTCCTTTGCTCTCATGCAAAAATCATTTTCTTCGCCGTAGCCCCGTGAAAAGGTTTCAATATCAAGAATACCCACTGCGTTAATGGCTTTTCTTGTAACGTACATACAAAAACCGTTTCCGGTAGGCACGTTTACATAATCCAACGTTGAACATCTTTCAACCAGCGCTGCCATTTCGTCAAGGTTATAGCCCTCGGGTATTTCCTCGTTTTTTCCCACATCGGGTACGCTGAATGCACCTGCGGCATTGGAAAACGGCGTAACGGTAGCAACATTATCATTATGATATGCGGCAATAGCCAGCTTTCTCAGCCAGCCTTCCGTTACTCTCGTATCGCTGTTGAGCAGAACCACATCGTTTTCCGTATGAGTAAGACCGTAATTTACAGTACCCACAAAACCCAGGTTTTTCTCGTTGTTAACAGCAATAACATTATCATAACCGTCGTATTTAGACATAAGCTCCGCAATTCGGGAATCTGTGCTGCAGTCGTTTATCAGCATAAGCTTATAAGGAAATTTTGTTTTTTCCATAACGCTTTCAATGCATTGACAGGTTTCCTCGTAAGCGTTGTAAATCGGTACGATTATAGTGATTACTTTTTCCCGAAGAGCTTCAAGCTGCTCTGCAAAGGAGCTGTAACCGTAGCTCCTTAAGGTAAAGCCGCTCTGAAAATCCCTGATGACCACCGAAGATTCAGCGTTGTTTTTACTTTCGGCTTTATTGCTTTCCTGTTTTATGGGAGAAGACTTGTGGGACGCTGCGTTATTCTTTTTAGCCTCCGGTAACGGTTTAGGCTTTGCGACTTGAAATGCCAGTCTGTTTTCGTATTTTCCGAACATCAGATAATGAGCGTAGGGATTTGCGCCGCTTCTTTTTACGTCGTCATAGTAATCAAGGTATTTTTTTACGTCAAACTGTTCCGACGGATTTCTTCCCTCGTATCCGCCGAACCAGATAAAATGAACGAGAGGGTCCATTCCCTTTCTGATTACGTCGCTGTTTTTCGAACAGTAGTAGAGAACATCGAAGCCGCCGTTTTTTCTGATTTCCTTAATTGCCTTCAGATTTGTTTTTGCAGAAAAGAGCCCCCTTTTGAGAGCAAACTTCAGAGCGTATTTCATTCCCTTTTTTCTGCCTCTGCAGAACAGTTTTTCCGCAATTTCCCTGTCCTTTTTTATTACGGCTTCATTTTGAGCGATAGCCTTTCTGTCCCTGCTGATTTCTGCTGCAAGAGCCGTATTTTTCTTTTCGGCTTCGGACAGCTTTTTCTGCGACATTTCAGCGGTTTGCTTTATTGACTTCGCTTCCGCCGATTTTTCTTCAAGGCGGGAAGCGATTTGTCTGTTTTCATCTTCTAAGCACTTTTTTTCCATTGCAAGCTGCTCATTGTTAAGAACAAGCCTATGATTATCGCTGTCAAGTCTGATATTGTCATTGGACAAGGCGAATTTTTCAGCGGAAAGCTTGTCGTTTACCTCAGACAAGGCAGAATTTTCATTGCAAAGCCTGCTGTTTTCCTCAGAAAAGACCTTGTTATCTTCAAGGAACTTGTTAATCAATTCAAGAGCGAGCATACTTTCAAAAGGATATATAGCTGCCTTAAATCTGAATTCTCTGCTTTTGTTTGCGTTTTCAAAAAAAATCTGAGGATCATTATTTGTGAAAAAAAAGGCGCTTCCATAAGTTTCACCGTTGATTTTTTTAGGCTCGATAACCCCATTTTCCGACAAAGCGTAAAGATTGTCAACAACGCAAAAGTTGCCCTCAGCAGGATCTAAACGCAAGCCAACAGGCGTATTTTCAAATGTAATGCTGCCGTAAAACAAGCCACTTTCCTCGTCGAAATATCCTGCTGTTACTGCTGTGCTTTCACTGTAGCCATCGCCAAAATCCGGATATATTTTAACTTTGTTGATCTTTTTTCTGCCGTCCTCAAGACTTTTAAGCTTTTTGGAAAGCTTTCTTATTTCAACGGACTTATAAACTCGTTCATTTTCGCAAAGCTGCATTGACTTTTTAAGAGTTTCAAAGGAGGTGAAATACTCCAGCGCCTTCGGATATTTCTTTTCGGATGCAATAACGCCCAGTCCGAAAAGAACATCGTGAGTAAGCAGTTTAAGCTGAAGGGACGGATAGTCCCTTACAAAATCCTCAATTGCTGTAAGAACGCCGTTTTTTTCTCCGCCATAGACCTTTGCATTGCAGAGATTTTCGTTTATACCATCATTGCATAGAGCTTTTGAATCGGGGCGCATTGCCTTTTTGTCGTATTCGTGACGATAAATCCCCGGAATATTGTCGGGGCAATAATAAAGATCCCGCCTGTCATAAGGCCATAAGATATCGTGAAAGAAAACCAGAGGAAACCTTTCCTCGCCGTAGGTTTCGTAAATTGCCTTAAGCTCATTGTAAACCGTGTACCAATTGTGGTCGCCGTCGATAAGAAAACAGTCTGCGTCCTTTATGTCCTTTATAACATTTAGGCTGAGATCCTTTATCATTACAAAGCTGTCGGGATTTTCCCTTTCCCATGCGTCGCAGTCAAACAGCGGAACAGGATCAACTGTGTAAATTTTTCCTCCGCATTCGTTGGCGTATCTGATAAGCTTTGCTGTACTTATACCCTTTTCGGCGCCGATTTAAACGATTGTTTTTATATTTTCCAGCTTGAATACAGGCTCAAGGACAGCTTCAAAAAACCTTTGCATTAAAATATATCCTTTCAGTTTTATTTATTTTTAGCCATTGTAATTCCACAAAGACCAATTATTTCCTTGCGCTTTTCAATTCATCAAGATATCTTTCCAGTGCGCTTTCCCATGTGGGGAGCCTTTTAAATCCCGCTTCGTCAAGGGAACGCTTGCTTAGCCTTGAATTAAGAGGGCGCTTTGCCTTTGCAGGATATTCTGACGAGGGGATAGGATTAACCTTTACGGCCTTTCCTGCCTTTTCAAAAATCGCCTTTGCAAAGTCAGCCCAGGAACAGAAATTCTCGTTTGTTGCGTGATAAATTCCGTATTTTCCGCTTAAAACCATATCGCATACAAGGGGCGCAAGGTCGGCGGTATAAGTTGGCGAGCCTATCTGGTCGCAAACAACGTTAAGCTCGTTTCTTGTTTCGGAAAGACGGAGCATTGTTTTTATGAAGTTGTTTCCGTTAATGCCGAAAACCCAAGAAATGCGGATTATATAATGCTTCGGGACGTTTTCAATAACCTTGTATTCGCCTTCAAGCTTGGTTCTGCCGTAAACTCCCTCGGGGCCTTTTTCGTCCCCTGTTTCATATTCAGCGCTGCCATTGCCGGGGAAAACATAGTCGGTGCTGAAATACATCATTTCCGCTCCGATTTCATTGCAGGCAAGAGCTAAATTCTCCGTTCCGCCCACATTTACGGCGGTACATTTTTCAATATCCTCCTCCGCCTTGTCAACGGCGGTGTAAGCGGCACAGTGAATGACTGCCTGAGGGTTTTCCCTGCGGATAAATTCAATTACCGCTTCTCTGTCCGTAATGTCAAGGTTGTCTATGTCAATTCCCTTGCAGGCAATTCCTCTCCTGTCCAGTTCCCTGACCACATCATAGCCAAGCTGTCCCTTTACTCCTGTAACAATAATCATTTCAATTTCCTCTTACATACTTTTCTGATTGCAAAGTCAATTTGCCTTGCTCAGTATCTTACAGCGCCGTCGGCTACCTTTCTGAGATGCTTTCCGTATGTAGATTTTCCGTAACGCTCTGCCGATTCAAGCAGCTTTTCCTTTGTTATCCAACCGTTTCTGTAAGCAATTTCCTCAATTGCGGAGATTTTAATACCCTGACGCTTTTCAATCATCTGAACAAACTGTCCTGCCTCAATAAGGCTGTCCATTGTTCCCGTATCAAGCCATGCAAAGCCACGGCCTAGTAGCTGAACGTCAAGGCTTCCCTTTTCAAGGAAAATCCTGTTAAGGTCGGTTATTTCAAGCTCTCCTCTTGCAGAGGGCTTAAGTGATTTTGCATATTCAACAACGCTGTTGTCGTAAAAATAAAGTCCTGTTATTGCATAGTTGGATTTTGGCATTTCGGGCTTTTCCTCAACGGAAATTACCTTTCCGCTTTCATCAAACTCGACAACTCCGAAACGCTCGGGATCCTCAACATAATAGCCGAAAACGCTGGCTCTTTTATTTTCCTCGGCATTTTTTACCGCCTGACGGAGAATTTTCGAAAAGCCGTTGCCGTAGAAAATATTATCTCCAAGCACCATTGCACAGCAGTCATCGCCTATAAATTCCTCGCCGAGAATAAACGCCTGAGCAAGTCCGTCGGGAGAGGGCTGCTCCTTGTAGCTTAAATTAAGTCCGTAGTTTGAGCCGTCCCCTAAAAGCTTCTTGAAGTTGGGAAGATCCGCAGGCGTTGAAATAATCAGAATATCCCGTATTCCTGCAAGCATAAGAGTGGAAATGGGATAATAAATCATTGGCTTGTCATAAATCGGGAGGAGCTGCTTTGAGGTTATCATTGTAAGCGGATAAAGTCTTGTGCCTGAGCCGCCTGCCAGTACTATTCCTTTCATTTTGCCTCCTTCAGCAAAGAATAATCTGTCCGATTTTTGTGATTAAGCTTTGCTTCAAAAAATTATATTTCAGTATTGTACAAATTCGTGCCGCTTTGTTTTTCTGCGGAATTGAGGAGAATTTTTCAAGCAGCATACGGGAATTATCCGACAGCATACCGCCGTAAATCTCTCCGAAAGCCGCCGCTTGCTCATAGGTAAGGGTTACTCTTTTCTTTGAGCCCGATTTGTCACGGGCAGCCGAAACAGCCCGTCCTGCGCTGTGGCCGTCAACTGCTCCCAGCTCGTTGCCTCCGTGCTGGCGGTACAAAATCAATGGCTTATCTACAAAGCCGATTTTGCCCATTGAAGAGGCGATAAGCCCGAACCACCAGTCGTGCATAAGCGCCTTATTATGATATTTTACAAGGTCAAGAAGCCGCCTATTTACCATCATTGTGCAGCCTGTTATATTGTTCTGGGCAAGGAGCCTGTTGAAGGCCGCCGCCCTTTTGTCAAGCCCCTGATAGGAAAACATTGACCTGCTTATTACATTGAGCTTTTCATCCGCAACAGTTAAATCCGTATGGACAAGCAAGGGAACGTCAGGGCTTTCCGATTCCAGCAGCCGCATTTTTTCATAGGTTTCCTTGATTTTATCCTCAAGCCAGTAATCGTCCTGATCGGCAAACATAATATACTCGCTTTCCGCTAAGGGCAGCATTGAGAAGAAATTGTTCCTTGCGGAGCCCGACGGGGTTTCACGCCGATAAAGCGTTATTTTATCGGGGTATTGATCTGCGTATTTTTGTGCAATTTCCGCCGTATTATCCGACGAGCAGTCGTCCTGAATTATCAGCCGCCAATCCGGAAAGGACTGCTTTAGAACGGACTCAATCTGCTCGGAAATAAACCCTTCTCCGTTATATGAGGCAAGCAGGATATCAATCATTTTTACCCCTCTGTTTCAGCAATACATTCATTATTATAGTATATCACGAGCAAATTATTATGTCAAGAATTATCGGTTTGAACAGCATACTATGCTTGGATTTATCGGCAAAAAATAAAACCGCCCGAACATAAATTCAAGCGGTTTTTATGGCGGAAAGAAAGGGATTCGAACCCTTGAACGGTTTCATCCGTTACACGATTTCCAATCGTGCGCCTTCGACCAGCTCAGCCATCTTTCCAAACAGCTTTTACATTATAGCATGATATTTCAAGCTTGTCAATAGTTTTTCAAAAAAATTCAAGAAATTTTATATTTTTCCGCTTTAGTACGAAATATTTTTCTGTAAATTATTGCAAATAAAAGAAAGATATGCTATAATAAACGCAAAGCGTTTATTATAATTTTCTCGATTGTCCTCGCAGATTCGCAAATCTATGATTTGCTTCCTGCGTATCGGACGATTATACCATAACCTTACGGTTATGGTATAATAAACGCAAAGCGTTTATTATTCTTATCTCAATTGTCCTCGCAGATTCGCAAATCTATGATTTGCTTCCTGCGTATCGGACGATTA
>CAMDZU010000012.1 GCA_945910715.1 uncultured Clostridia bacterium | reverse complement strand
TTTGATTTCTCTGCGCTTCCGCCTCCCGCAGCTGCTCCTTCAAGCGCCGGCTTGCCTGCGCCTGCCGAGCCGCCGCCCTTGCCTTTTCTGAGTCTTCTAAAGCCCTTTGCAGCGTAGCCCTTTGTGGTATGGAAGGCTCTGCTCATCATGCCCATTGCCGCCATATTGGTCATCTGCTCGTCATAGCCTACGCCCTGATCAAGAATTGTTGTGAGCATTGCGGAGGACTTGTAAACCGCCCATGCGCCGCCCATAATGAAAATAAGCTTTATAAGGTAATCGCCCAGATGGCCTACTGCATTGTCGGCGAAAAATCTGATATTGTCGCTCATAATCATAGGCACAATCATAAGGTAAAGCCTCATGCCTATTGCCGAGCCGTAGCCCGAGAACACCTTTGCAATAAAGGTGGAGCGCCACTTTGCAAACTTTTCTCCGTCGTCCAGCACCATTGTTGAAACAAAGTAGGGAGAAGTAATATAGAGCAGGATTATGTCGAAAATACGTCTGATGAAATTAAGCAGACACATTCCCACTATAATCAGAATGAATATTGAAGCAATGAAGCCTACTGCATAGTCAATCCTGCTGATATGATAATACAGCGGCCATTCCCAGTAGGAGATTTTTCCTGCCGCAAGGTCAGCCCACGGCTGAAGACTAAGACTTGCCTCGTCGGGGGACGTGCCTATTACTCCGTCGGCGGTCATTGAGCTTACCGCTAAAATGGTACGTCCAAGGGACATATCCGTACCCTGTGAAAGGGCATTTGAAATAGTCGTAAGTATTGCCGAGGAAAGATACAGCATTACCATCATTGTAAAGGGAACAACGAGGAAATTTATCATTGTCTTTAAAACCGAGCGAAGCACATGACTTATGGGACGCTTGTTTTCAAAGTCAAAATCCAGAGTTGAGCGCACCGTAGCATATATTGCAAAGAGGAGCGCCAGTCCGAATGCCACAAGAGTTACCCCTATAAGCACATTGCGTATTCCCTCGTCAAATATAAGTGCATTTACGAGAGAGTCTGTCCGTGTTACTCCGTCAGCCCCCTTGTAGGTAATGGGCTGCATACCGATAAGCACGTCAAACGCCGTTTGCATTACGTCTATAATATAGAGGAATATCTGAAATATTCCGTAAAGTCCCTTGTAGAAAAAGTCAAGGATAAAGCTTCCCACATAATCCATTACCGTTTTGAAAACGGGCTCAAGAATTGGCTGAACAACCTCGTTGATAATAAACTTGAATATGGAGCTTAAAATACCCGACAGCCATTCTGCAATGGGCTTGAATATTGCGTTAAGTATAGCATTGTATATATCCGAGAACAAACTCAGAATACTGATTGGCACAAATATTCACTCCCTTCTTACTGTTCTTCGTCGTCGCTGTTGCTGCCGTCATTAAAGGAATCAATTTTATCCTTAATATCCATAGCCTTGTCAAATGCGGAGGATTCGTTCTTCGGCGAGGACGAGCTATTGCCGCCGCTGCTGCCGTCTGTAATTGCCTTGCGGTTATTATTGCCGCCTGATTTTTCCGAGCCGCCCTGACTGCCGTCTGTAATTGCCTTGCGGCTGTTATCACCGCCCGAGCTTGATGAGCCTGACGAGCCGCCGAAATCACCGCCGCTTGCGCTTCCGCCCGAGCCGCCGCTGAAGCTGTTGCCGCCTGCGCTTCCGCCTGCCGAGCCTCCTGCCGAGCCACCTGCGCTGCCTCCTGCGCTCATACCGCCTGCGCTTCCGCCTGCCGAGCCGCCTATGCCCGAAAGACCGCCTGCCGAGCCGCCCATTCCGCCTGTGAATGCTGCGCTTCCGCCTGCTGCACCGCCTGCTCCTGCCGCTGCACCGCCTGCTCCTGCCGCTGCACCGCCTGCTCCTGCCGCCGCACCGCCTGCTGCAGCCGCAGCGCCGCCTGCCGCCGCCGCACCTCCTGTTGCGACGGTTGCACCTGCCATAGCCGCCGTTCTGCCTGCCGCCATAAGCATCATTGAGCTTTCCCTTGCGGCTCTTGCAGCCTCGGGGCTGATAATCTCAATAAGGAGAGCCTGGGACTTGTAAGCCGCATAAACGCCTCCGACAAGGAGGAGCGTTTTGATAAGCACATCGCCGAAGCCGTTGTTCACGAACTTCATATCCGAACACATTATCCGTGGTACTATCAGCATTACAAGCTTCATTGTGAACACAATGCCGAAGGATGAAATCATTTTGCCGATAAGCATTTCCTGCCATTTGCGGAACATCTGACCGTTGTCCAGCGGCCGTGTTGCCACAAAAAAGGGCGAGGATACATAAAGCACAAGTATATCGAAAATGCGTCGTATGAACACAAATATGGAGCAAGCCATAATTACGGCTGTGATAATTGCGATTACATAGGGGATAATAAAGTTATAGTCAAGCATATCGAAATGCCCCTGTATTTCCGTAAGGTCGTAAATTGACTTGGGGTTTTCAAGTAAGTATTTGTGAGCGGCGTCTGTGAAGCTGGCGTCGCCTCCTCCTGCCATATCAAAGGTACCCGTAAGGAAAATCATACTTGCAAAGGTAGGCGAGCTGTCAACGCCCATTGCCACGTTCATTGCCTTATCCGTTGCAACAAGGAGAGTGGTTGCAAGCTGTGAGCCAAGGTACATCATAAATGGGATTATAAGGAAGGAAATCATAGACTTGAGAGCCTGCCTTAAAACCTCGCCTACGGGGTGCTTGTTTTCAAGGATATTGTCCCCTATGGATTTTCCCACGGAATAGATAGTGAAAATCATACATACTGCCGCCGCAGTAAGGGTTATGCCTATAAAGGCGGTTTTCAGCGTATCGTCTGTCAGAAAAACATCCAGTATGTACATATCCTTGCCGCCGCTTTTGACGGTGGAAACTCCCGAAAACATATCAAAGATACTCTGGAGCACATCCACAATACCCAGCAGCAGCTTGAGAATGCTGTACAGCGAAGCCATAAACGCTGCTTTGATAATGGGGAGGACAATCTCATTGAGCAGATTGAGAAAAATATCTACGAGAGGCTCTATGAATGTTTCAAAAAGAGTCTGGATGGCTGTTTTAAAAGCGTCCGACAACGCAGTTGACCAGCTTAGATACATTCATTTCACCCCTTTCTTTAGGCTGTTATTTTATCTTGAAATGCCGCCTGCTGTAAACGGCATAACCGATTACGCCGCCTACCAGTCCCACAAGAAGAATTATGATTATTACGCCCATGGCGTTCATTTTGTATGGAATTTCAAATTGGGCTTCCGCCTTGTTTCCTGCTTCGTCGAATATTTCAACGACGTACTTTCCGTCCTCGGTAAAGCTCAGCGACCGTGCCACATAGCTTTCGCCGTTTTTTGTGACATTGTAGCTTTTCATATCCCCGGTGACGATTTCGATTTCCACCCGTTCTTCGGTGGCAATGTTCTTTTCGTTGACGCCGTAAACGCTTATTTCAGGCGGAGTAGCGTCCTTTGTTATCTCAACTGTTGAGGTATATGCGCCCTTTGTTACAATGAAGCTGTACTTGCCGTCCCTTTCGGTTTTTACGCTTTCCACAGCGGAAGCTATCTGCTTTCCGTCAAGGGCTGCAAACACAATAAGACAGCCGCTTGGAACTTCATAGCTATCCAGCTTGTTTGTAAGGGTGGGAACAATTTCGAAGGTGTAAAGGGGCAGGGGCTCGCTGCTTCCGTCGAAGATATACACCTCGTACTTTCCTGCCTCGGAATAGGTCTGGGCGGAGTCAATTTCCTTTTCGTCCTTATACACCTTTGTAACGGTGTTTGTGCTGAATTTCAGGGTTACCTTTTCCGTGGTTACCATTCCGCAGGGTATATTTGAGTTGAACTCTGCGCCGTTTCTTGTTTTAACGTCAAAGCCCGAAATTTCCGAAACGGTTTCCACTATCAAATCCCTGCTGCCCTTTGGCTTATCGGGATTTTCCTCGGTTATAGGTGGCTTTGTGGTTGTTGCCGCCGCCGAAGCCGTCTTTTCGGGAGCGGTAGTCTTTGCGGTGGTTTCCGATTTATGCTCCGTTGTAATCAGAGGAGCGGAGGTTACTGCGGTGGTTGTTGTGGTTACCTCGGGAACGACATACTCCCCGTCCTTATCCTCGGAAGCAGTAGGAGCGCCTTCCTCCGGAGCAGCAGCCTCGGTCACCTTCTCCGTAACCTTAGGCTCGGTTATCTTGAAGCGGAACAAGCCGAAATAGACCGTGTTTTCCTCTGCGCCGTAAACGTCCTTGCTGTCAACGAAAAGGTTAAGTGCATAAGAGCCGATTTCATCAATTGTCATTCGGTTTGCAAAGGGAACTTCTTCCCCGTCCTTTTCCATTTTGCAGGTAACGTTTTTGGGCAGCTCAACAGACACGCTTTTGTCGGTAATTCCGCCGTTGCTTACCGTTGAGTAAAACACAAAGCGGTTGTTCATAACCTCTTCGTAAAGGTCGTATTCGTAGTTGTAGGTTTCCGCAATTTGCATAGGAACATAGTTGATTTTTATTTCCGCCTCCGTTTCAAGGGCTGCGTCTGCCTGAACGGCTTCCGTCTGCGCCTGCGTTTCTTCAGGCAGCACTTGTTCAGCCCCCTCTGCATAAACGCTTTGTCCCAGCGTCAGCAGGGCGGCAATTATAACTGCTGTCCCTTTGCGGAAAATGTTCCTTTTAAATTGTTTCATAAGTAATTCCTTTGCGATTTATGAATTTTCTTCGTCCGTACCAAGCACAAGCTGGTTTCTTTCGGCAATATTGTAGAACACCTCGTCTGCAAAGAAGGGGTGCGCCTTGGTTGCTTCAAGGCTCATCTGACCGAACTTGTAGAGAGGGCAGCGGTAGCTTGGCGTAAACTTGGTTTTAAGAGGATAGTTTCCGAATGTAACGATAATTGCATTGCCCGTATCGCTCTTGTTGTTGATTTTCTGAAGCTCGGAGGGGTAAATAAGCGGTCTTGTCTGAATCTGCGAGGAGAAGTTCACATCGCCCTGATGAGAGCTCATGCTTCGTGAAACGCTGGTGGTGGAAACTGTTACATTGCCGCACAGCTCGCTGAATTCCTTGCAGGTGTCAATATCGTTGGAGCCGATAAACATTTTCATACCGCAGTTTGATTTTACAATGTCCGCAACGTTCTTGCCGTAAACATTTTCAAGCTGAGCGTAGGACTGAACAACCATATTGAACCAGATTTTTCTTGAACGTCCTACCGTAATCATCTTGTCGAACTTGTCGATTTTCGGCATATTACCGAATTCATCAAGAATAAAATAAACGTTTCTCGGCAGGGACAAATCCTCTCTTGAGGAGGCTTTCTTGATAAGCGCCTTGTAAATGCAGAGGATGAATGCTGCCGCAAGAGTGTGTCTTGTGTCCTTTTCATCGGGGATTTTAAGGAACAATGCGGTTTTTTCGTCCGCAAAAATTGCAGGGTTGATATCCATATCCGAGGTAAGGGAGCAGATACCCTCGTCGTTGAAGATAGAAAGCTTGTCAAAAGCAATTGACATATAGCTTGCGAGGGTGTTTTCTGCGGCGCTGCACACCTGCTTTGAAAGGGTAACTGCCTTTGAAAGCACGCTTCTGCCGTAGAAATAGTTTTTAAGCTGCTCGAAATTGTTATCGGAGTTTCCGATTGCCTTGTTGACGTTGAAGAAGTTGAACTTATCTCTCGTCATTTCAAGCTCGGGCTTTTCGCTGTCCTCCAGCATTGCAAGAATTGTCGCCATAACAATAGAGCGTGCGCCCTTTTCCCATACGGGGTCGTCTGAGCTTTCAATAGGACAGAGCACGCTTACAAGGTCGTTCAGATCCTCGTAAACCTCGTCGTAGATTTTCTGTTTCTGTACCTTTATGTGGGCAATAAGACCCTTTTTGTCGCTGTAAGCCTTGCCCTCGTATTCGTACCATATATCGTTATAGGTGTCGGGCGCGTCCACCAGCTCAAGGTCCCCTGTGGGTCCGTTGCGGCGGAGTATTCTGCTACCCGTTTTAACGTACTGCTGATAGCGGTCGTAAATGTCCGTCAGCGGATTCCATCTGAATGAGGAATAAGGGTCACGCAGGTCAAGCACCATTACCTTGTATCCACGCTCCGTAAGGAACTGTGAGTGCATCTGGAAAAGCTCGCCCTTAGGGTCGGTAACGATCATTGAAGAGCCTGCGTCCGACTTTGCAAGTATCTGTATCATAGGGTTGATGAAAGTGGTTGTTTTACCTGAACCGGTAGCACCGATAATCAGACCGTGCATAGGGGGCGCAAGGTTGACGTGAAGTCCCTTTTTGTCGTATATTGCACGGACGGGAATACCGTCCTTCTTGCTTTCGGAAAGCTTTGAAAATTCGTGAGGTGCAAAGTTGAAGTCACGCTCCTTGTCGTTCATAAAGCGTGAATTTTCAAGAGCGGATTCCTCAACTGCCGAATTGTTCTTGCCGCCCTTCATTGCGCCCTTTGTGCTTTTGAAGGAGCCGGGGCGCATTACCAGCATCATCAGCACCACAACTACTGCGCCGACTGCGCCGTAAACGTAGTTCATAGGTCTGATGAACACGGTTATATCAAGCAGCTTCATATAATCCCCAGACTGAATTGCGGGGATAAGATTATCCATAAGAGTACCCAAAAGGAAGGTGCTTATCAGCAATACTATTACGCCTGTTATGAGCCATTTTACTAATTTATTCATCTTGTTCCGTTCCTTTCGGTGTATGGTGTATTTCAAACTTTATAGGCTCGGGAGGCTGTTCGGCCTCTTTCGCCTCACGGAGCAGCGCCTTCATACAGAAGAAAATCACAGCGCCGCCGCCAAAAAGATAGATTATTTCAATTACGGGATTGTCGAAAAGGGCGGTGTAAAGATCCGTGCCCTGAGTTAAAAGCATTGGTATCGCCACAAGATTGTAGCTTGTGTGAAGAACGTAGGAAACTGTAATATTGTGAAATCTTTCACGGAGCAACGTAAACACAAAGCCTGCACATACTGCCATTCCCACCCATAAGGGGTGCAGATGGGGTATGCCGAAGCCTACAGCTAAAATAGCCGTTGTTGACCACATTCCGAATGCGCCCCGCAAGGTTCTGTACATAAAGCCACGGAAGAAAATTTCCTCGAACAGCGGAGCGATAAGCGCCACATAAACAAGGGAAATAACCAGCCCGTCGGTGTTCATTACGGAGGAGGCGGATGAGGTGTAGCTTTCCACCCATTCCTTCGGAAAGGGGATAAGAGCAATAAGAGAGCTCATTGCAAGGTTAAGGCTGATTCCCAGCAGGAAAAGCTGTAAATATACCTTTGCGCTCTGCTGACGGGGGTAAGCCTGCAAAATGTCGATAATCCCGTCGTCGCTTTTCTTTGTGAATACCCTTGTGAGAATTACGAAATACACAATCATTCCTGCAAGAGTTGCAAGGATATTCAGGGTCATATTCCCCTCTAAAAAGGTTGAGTCGAACACAATGTAGAATATTTCGGGGATAATGAAGTTTCCTGCATATATAAGGAGGAATTTCCCGAAAGCGGGGAAATGGGCGAGGAATTTCCTGTTTTTCTCAATAAGCGCCTGTTTTTCTGCTTCTTCGGTTGTAAGTTCGGGAGTTGCTGTTTCTTCAGCAATAAGTTCTTGCTTCTCTGTTTCTTCAGACATTTCCGTTTCCTATCAAAAGACCCCGCAGCTGCCGCAAGGCGACTGCTGTGGGGTGGTGAGCTTCAATTGTAAAGATTACGCTGTTGTTGTTGTAACAACTGAGTTTGCCCATTGTGTCATTGCCGGCAAGCCAATCTGTAATGCAACCAGAAGAACGAAGATAAGTACGAAGCCGATAATAGCGTTCTTGAGGGAGTTCTTTGCCTTTTCTCTGTCCTGCGGCTCTTCAGCCTTTGCAAACTTAACACCTAACAGAATACAGAAGATTGCGCCGAGTGCGCCGACGATAATAAGCGCAGGAGTTACAATCATATTAAGAAGGCTAACGATTGGAGCAGCCATCTGCTCAAATGGATTTGATAAAATTGTGAAGTTCATAGTATAATCCTTTCCCGAGCGTTTCCACTCATTTTGTTTTTCATTTTTTTATACGCAGGAGCTTTTGAAACGTTACACCCTTCAAGAAACTTTTTCATAAATTTTCTTGAGCTTTTCAACAGCTCTTGTATGTATTACTCTTGCATTACCCTCTGTCAGCCCCATCAGCTCACCAATCTTTCTGAAGCTGTAATCGTAGTAATATCTAGCAATAATAATATCCTTATCTCTCTTCGGAAGCTGCTCAAGACATTCCGCAAGCAAATTCATGCTTTCCTCTCTGAGGAAGCTTTCCTCAGGGCCGACGCTCTCGTCTATCAGCGTAACGTTGTCGTAATCAACCGTTTCCGCATTGGACGAGCCGGAACGATAAAAGCTTATAAGCGTATTCCGTGTAATTGTGAAAATCCACGTTGAATAGGTTGCTTTTGAACTGTCATAGCTGTCGATTTTCTCGACGATTTTTGCGAACACTTCCGAAAGAAGGTCTTCGGCGTCCTCACGGCTGCGAAGATGATTGTAAAGATAGCCATAGATTTTACTGCGATAGCGAAGATATAATTCCTCAACAATCTCCCCGTTTGTCATCAGTTTACTCCTTGCCTAAATCTTTGGTTTTCTGTCGCTCCGCACTTTTAGGTGGTTTTGTATTCACTTTATCCTCGGTTTTTCCAACCAGTTCATCAAAGGTTATTCTTTCGGACACATAATTATTACCGTAGGACTTGTCGAAATCCGCAACAAGAGCTTTCAGCCTGTCGTTCACCTCGAAATGCTGAAAATCAAGCATTGCTTCGACTTTCCTTTCAAAGTTATCCATAAACTACTCCCTAAAAGTGACAATGGAAACTATACACAAGTATTATACTATATTTTTTCCCATTTGTCACTACTTTTTAAAAAAATTTTTGCTATTTCGGCAGATTTTCTTACAAGCGGGATTTTTCCGCCTCTTTTTCTGCTTTTCAATTCTTTATACGCAAAGAGGAATATTTCGTTACAGATTTTTTAAAAAAATCTGAGCCTGCTCCTGTATCCGGTTTTATAAGATATACCATTATAATAAATAAAAGACTTGCAGACCTTAAGTGGTAAAAAAATAAATAATTTTTAATTTAATGTAACGAACAAATAATTCCTGCGTATAAAATGACAAAAGCAAAACAAACACGCTGACAAAAACATTTACGGAGGACATTATTATGCCAAGCCCAATGGAAAACATAGAAGCTAACGTTTACAACAACATTCTTGACGCTGCGTTCAATGACGCAAAGGAACGCTTCCCAAGAATGGTTTACTCAAAGAAAAACCCACGGACGGGTGAATTTTCAGACGGCCGCTCCATTAACGACTTTGTTGACGGACTCAACAATTCTTACGTGAGAAAGGGCTTGTTTGTAAAGGGCGATTTTGTTAACCCCAAATTAAAGAATACAGCTGTCGCTTCCGCAAAGGCGGTTCAGATTATCTACAACCTTTGCGTGGAAAACGAGATTAACAACAGCATAGACCACCTTCTCGAAACTCCCGAATTTGCCGCTCAGGGAAACGATCACACACGCACAGAGCTGAAGAACAGAGTCAGAGAGTTTTTAGACAGCGACAACATTACGGAAAACGACAAGAAGCTTGCCGAAAGCATCAGAACCTCCTTCAATAAGTTTAACGGCAATCAGAGCGATTATATCTATAACGCTTTCAACTACATCGACGAGTTCAACCGCAACATCATTGAGCGCAATATTGACCCCGATATTGCGATGAATGTTTCCGGATTCAAGGCAGGCACTCCCATGAAATTCGATGCGGATATCGCTGGCGACCTCCGCAGCGCTTTTGGAAACTATGCCGAGGAAAAGGGCGATACCATCAAGGTATCCACAGTTTACAGATCCGGAGAAGTAAATCCGCTTACATTCCTCCAGCATTACAATGAAAACCCCGACTCCCTCTCCAAAAAGGAAAGAGAATTTGCAAGCAATTTCTTCTCGGACATCAATATGTCGCTTGCCGTGCAGGAAGTAATGACCGGAAGCGGAAACGGCAATATGAGATGGAAGGATTTTACATCAAACGGCCGGCAGATTATTTCCGAGGACGAAAACGGTCAGTTCCTCAACGGAATCAAATCAGAGTCTGATATGGAATGCAAAATTGTTGCCGAAATTTTAGCAGGCAATGACGTCTGCGCCAAGTCAAGTGAATCCAAAGGCACAAAAATCCACATTCAGCCTCAGATAATCTGCAGAGATCCCGAAAGCTTCATTGACAGAATCATCGCAATGATCAAGGAATTCTTCACAAAAGGCAGAGAGAAGAATGAAATCAATGCAGCAAACGAAAAATACAGCGACGCTGCAGAGAAGAACAAGGATATCTATGAGGAAATCTCCTTCGACCAGCTTATGAACGAAAAGCCCTCTGAAAAGCTTACCAGAAAGCCTGCAGAAAAGCAGAAGGAAAAAGAAATGGAAAACGAGATTGACGCAGTAATAATCGGAAGATAACGCTCCCCGACATTTCCCGGCCTGCGCCGGAGCTCCTTATCAGTTTCAGCTCAGCCTTATGCAGATAATACTCATATTCCCGAAGCCCATAAGCGGTTTCGGGAATATGTTTTTTCCATCAGCCATCGGACAGTCGGTTTCACCCTGTTCTTGCGGACAGCCTTGCAAAATGCCATTTTATATCTTGACTAATATGCAGAATTTGTCTATAATATAAAGATACGGTATAAAAAATAAATACACAAAAGAGGAAAAATATGCATACGGAATTTCTAATGGGTAATGCTGCCATTGCAATGGGCGCTATGGCGGCAGGACTTAATCTTATTTCAGGCTACCCCGGCACTCCCTCCACCGAGGTGCTTGAAACAACCGCCAAGCGTAATACGGGCAATATTTACGTTGAATGGTCGGTCAATGAAAAGGCGGCGCTGGAGCTTGCGGCAGGTGCTTCATACAGCGGCGCAAGAGCCATGGTCACAATGAAGCAGGTAGGGCTGAACGTAGCCTCCGACCCGCTTATGAGCCTTGCTTATGTAGGCGTCAAGGGCGGTATGGTGATTATGGTTGCGGACGACCCGGGTCCGATTTCGTCACAGACCGAGCAGGACACCCGTCATTTTGCCGCATTTTCAAAGCTGCCCTGCTTTGACCCGACAAGCGTCCAGGAAGCATACGATATGATTCGGGACGCCTTTGACTATTCCGAGAAATATCACACTCCCGTGCTTTTCCGCCCAACAACAAGAGTTTGCCACGGCTATGCTTCAATCAACGTAATGGACAGGGACGAATATCCTGTAAATAATCCCGGGGGCTTTGTAAAGGACTCGTCAAAATGGGTAATATTCCCCCGTCTTTCCTACAACAATCATATAAAAATTGAGCAGCGCAACGAGGAGCTTTCCGACGTATTTTCGGAGTATGACAAAAACCTTGTAATCCCTCCGAAGGACGCTTCCTGCCGCAAGGGAATCGCTACTCACGGAATAAGCTTTTCATACGTTATGGAAACCCTTTCGGGACAGACCGCTCCCAAAATATTCAAGGTTGCTACTCCATTCCCCTTCCCCGAAAAAATGGCGGTGGAATTTCTCAAGGGACTGGACGAGGTGCTTTGTATTGAGGAGCTGGACCCTGTTATTGAAAAGGAGCTTACATATATCTGCGGAAAATACGGACTTTCGGTCAAGATTCGGGGCAAGCTTACCCACGACGTTAAGCCTGCAGGAGAAAACAGCTGCAAAAGCGTTGCGGAAAATCTGAACGCTTTTCTCGGAATTGCGCTTCCCGAAGCTCCCGAAAAGGGCAATCCGCCGCAGCTTCCCGTCCGTCCTCCCGTTTTATGCGCAGGCTGTCCTCACAGAGCCTCCTTCTTTGCGGTAAAGGAAGCTATGAAAGGCAAGAAAACCGTATTCTGCGGCGACATAGGCTGCTACACTCTGGGAAACGCAATGCCTCTTGATATGGTTGATACCTGCCTTTGTATGGGCGCAGGAGTAAACATTACACAGGGTATCGGCAAAATCGAGCCTGATACCGTATGCTTTGCCTTTGTGGGAGATTCCACCTTCTTCGCTTCGGCAATAACAGGCGTTGTAAATGCTGTTTATAATCAGGCGGATATGACACTTATCGTTCTGGACAACTCAACTACCGCTATGACAGGCCATCAGCCTCACCCCGGCACGGGACGCACAATGATGGGTGAAATAGTCGAAAAGGTGGACATTGAAGCGGTGCTTCACGGTATCGGCGTGAAAACTGTTGAAACCGTAAATCCACTTAGTCTTGCCGAAGCAGTCAGCTGCGTAAAGCGTGTTTCCGCCGAAAAGGGAGTCAAGGCCATTATCTTCCGTTCGCCCTGCGCTGTGCTTATAAAGCCTGCCGCTCCTTTCAGAATTGACGAAAGCAAATGCGTACAATGCAAAAAATGTATCCGTTCTCTCGGCTGCCCCGGAATAGTAATTGAACAGAACAAGGTCAAAATAGAAAACGCTCTCTGCACAGGCTGCGGTCTTTGCACTCAGGTCTGCCCCGCTAAGGCAATAATGGGAGGTGGCTGTGAT
>CAMDZU010000011.1 GCA_945910715.1 uncultured Clostridia bacterium | reverse complement strand
AGTGGCACGTCGCTTACAAGCTGCCGCTCAATGCTGTCGATAAGCAGCTCTCTTACATGGTCAACGGTGTCCGCCTCACATTCGGTATGGGGCCTTGCGGCAAGCCTCCAGTAGCTTTTCGCCGTAAAACCGTCAGCGCTGAATTCTGCCCGATAGGCAGGCTTAAGCTCGTGAATATCCTTGAAAATTCCGTCCCCGCATTTCACCGCAGGGCCAAGCAGCATTACGCTTGCAATTCCCCTGCTGTCAACAACAGGCTTGACGTATGGGTGAGCAAGCAGTGCCTTTATTTCCGAGGCGAAAATAATTCCCCTGTCGTATGCATAATAAAACAGCGGCTTTACGCCTATTCGGTCACGGCAGAGAAACAACTCCTTTTCAGTATCGTCCCACACTGCAAAGGCATAAATGCCGTTCAGCCTTTCGGTGCAGCTTTCTCCCCATTCCATATAGGAATGAAGCAGCACCTCCGTGTCCGAATGTCCCTCGAAAATATGCCCTGCCGCCAGCAAATCCCTGCGGATTTCCTCTGTGTTGTACAGCTCGCCGTTGTAGCAGATTATGTACTCTCTGCCGTCCTTCCGGGCGCTCATTGGCTGCTTGCCGTTTTCGGGGTCAATGACGATAAGCCTGCGGTGGGCGAAAAAGCATTGATGGCTTTTCCACACGCCGCCCTCGTCGGGGCCCCTTGGAGCAAGCAAGCCGCTCATCTTGTCCATTATCATATCCTCGCCGTACAAATCACGGTTAAAATCCACCCATCCTGCAATTCCACACATAAAACCAACCCTTTCTTTTTGTTACATTATATGCGGAGGAGAAAAAACTGCCACCAAAAAACTGCCTGAGAGGAAAAACCTTCTTCTCAGGCAGCTTATTCAGTTATCTTTTTTATTTTTTGATTGCTGCAAATCCTATTTAAACATAAAAAGCATTCGCTTTCTTTTCCCTGTGACTCACCTGCGGAATTACTGCTTCCTGTCGGAATCGTCTTTCCTTATATTCAGAACGGGACTTGCCTTTGATGGCTTGAAAAGTGCGTCCATAACGTGCTTTGTTTTATGGGAAACAGGCATTCCCTCTGCGTCGGTGTCGATTTCCTCAAAGCCGTCGTTGCGGTCGATACCCTTTAATATATCCGCAAAATCAGGCTCGGGCTTAGGAGTGAGTATTTCGCCCTGTACAGGCTCGGGAGCGGCTGCGCTGACGTTTTTGTATGCGGAAAGCGCCTTTGCCTTTCCGCCAGACCTGCCAACGCTGTCGGCAGCAGGCTCGGCTGTCTGTTCGGCGGCTTTCGCCTTTTCTTCCTCCTCAATAAGCTTTTCAAGCCCTGCAAGAGCAGGATTATGCAGCTTTGCGGAGCGCCTTGGCTTTTCCTCCCCGTCTGCGCCGTTCCGGTTTTTTTCGCCCAACGAACGGGCAATATAGTCCATTCCCGTAGGCTTTTCTTCCTTTTCCGACTGTCTTGGGTTCTGGAGCTTCAAAGGACGTTTCGGCGTATCTGCTTTGGTTTTTTCGGGCTGAGCAGGCTTTTCCTCTCCCTTGAAATTCTTCTGTTCAGAAACATTCTGCTCTGTTTCGGCAACAGACTTTTCCTCTTTCTTTTCAGTCGGCTTTTCCTGTGCCTTTTCCGTTCTGCCTTCGTTTTTTATGTTCTGCTTTACTGCGCCCTTATCAGCCTTTATTTCCTCTGTGGGAGCAGGCTGTTCGTTATCAAAATTCTGCTCGTAGGCACTGACATTCACATTTGCCGCTGCAGAGCCTCTGATTACCCTTGAGGGCTTCTGGTCGGCATAATTCCTGTAAAGCTCGAATACAGCCTCGGTCTGTTCCGACTGATACTGTGTTGAAACAGGCTTTCCCTGAGGATTATCGGTAGGCTGATGGTTGTAGGTCTGGGCTGCGGCTCTGGTATCCTCGGTGTTCCTTGAGATATAGCTTTCGTCAATGGATCTGCTGTCAATGCGCTGGAATACAAAGGGCTTTACCTTTTTGCCGTTTTCGGATTTTTTCTCCGTTTCCTTTTCAGGTACTTCTTCCTTGACGGAATGTGGCTTTGCAAAGCTTATCGAATGTGAGTATTCAACAAAGCTGTCAAAATCCTCCATTGTGGCAATACCCTTTACCACATTGTCACGGATTGTCTGCATATACTGATACCAGTCGGAAAAATCACGCTGTGTAATGTCCACGTTGATTCTTGCGGACATTTCCTTGTACAGCTGCTCGCACTTTTCTCCCAGCACGTTCATTTCAGAAGCGGGAATCATTCTGCCCTTTTCCGCCGAATACTTTTTGCCCTGACCCGATATGTCAAGGCAGGTTCTGCCGTCAAAGGCAGGTCTGCTACAATAATCGTAATTATACTCCTCGTCCTTGACGAAATATTCGCCGCACCTTGCACAGCGCTGCATAATAGCGCCGCTTTCGATAAGTGCGTCAATTTCAAGGTCGATACAGCCCTTGAAGCCTGCGGGAACATAAACCTTCCGTGGGTTATTGCCCATTGCCCTGATAATATTTTTGGTAACAGGGTCGGTTTCGGAGGGGATAAAGTTCTTGATAACGGAAAAGGCGTCCATTGCCGTTCTGTCGGACATTATACCGCTGTTTCTCCTGTTTTTGTCCGTTCCCTCGTCATAGTTGAGCTCAGACAGTGTATTGCGGACAATTTCCCTTGAAGCGCTGCTCATTACAAAGGGCGAATTTGGCAGTCGTCCCATTGTATAGACCTTGTTAACTCCCAGCTCCTCAACGGGAAAACCCAGCTCGTTAGCCGCAACGTTGAACAGAAGGTCGAAATAATCCGCACGGTTTGCCGCCTCCTGAGGGCCTGACAGCTTTGTGCCGAAAACAAAATCCACCTTGTGCTGTGCGTATTCCTGAAGCCGCAGCAGATTTACCCACTGGTTGGTGGCCTGATTTCTTCTGTATTCGGAAAGCCGTGAAAATACCGCCTTTTCAAAATCGTTGCGGCAGTTGATATACGCATTCCACAGCGCTCCCGTGCCCATATTGTTCTGCCTGCAGATATATTCAATCCAGCAGTCGATTACAATTTTATCGAAAATGCCTCGCATATTCTGCTCGTAGTAACGGTGGCACTTTGAAATGGAGTTTCTGAGCACAATTACATCGTCATGCTTGTAAATGCCGCTTTTCATGCAGGTCTTGCACAAATCCACACAGCGCTCCATAAACAAAGTGAAATCGTACTTGCAGAAATTCATTATGTTTGTGGGGAAAGTTATTGTGTAAACCTCATTTGAGTTTTTTCCCGTCAGGTAAATCTGTCTTATCACAATGGGCTCTCCCTTCTGTTTTTATTCTTCCGTCGTTTCGGGTTCCTCTGACTCTGATGTTTCCTCGGTTGTGGTGGTAACGGCAGTTGTTCTTACTGCGGTTTCGGAGGATAAATCCTCCTCCGACTTGTCGTCAAAGGAAATCTTGCGTATTTTTCCGTCAATGAGCAGCTGGTTGTCCGAAACCCACTTGTAGTCGGTGTTATTGCTGTAAACCGTTACAAGCACACGCTTTGCGCCATAGGTATAGTAGCAGTCAAGGAACCACAGCTGCATATCCTTTTCGGTCTGCTCAACGCAGTAGGTAACCGTGCGGCGTTCCTTTGATTCGTCGTCAATGTACCGTACAAGGCGGTAAGTGCCCTTTGTGGAATATTCAACGTCCTCCGAGCGCAGTGACATATCGTAGCTTGAATCGGAAAGCAACGTGTTAAGGTCAAGGTTGAAGTAAAGCAATGTAAGATAGGCAAGAGAGCCTACTACATACATCAGCAGATAAATTGTTCCAAGTACGGTTTTTATGGTTTCGTTGGTGGCAACCGCAAAGAAAATAACAAAAACGGTTATCACAGGCGGCGCAACAAGATACCACTGTCCGAAGCCGATAATCAGTATGGCAAAGCCGATTATTGGCGCAATACACGCTACAAGCTGAGTAACAAACTGCCGTCTGGTATAAATCATCAATGCTGCGAATATAACATTTATAAAGAGATACAGCGCAAACAGCGAGGCAGGATTTGTAGGCACAAGGTAATACGCAAAGGCAAGCCATGCCACAAAGCCAAGAAAGGCAAGAAAGCCAAGGCTTAAAAAGGATACTCCGAATTTAAGCCATTTATTCCTGAAAAAATTCAATACTTTATCCATAAGGTACTCCTATATATCTTCTCTCCTTTATTTTACTCCAAATTGTTATGAATTTCAATAGGCTGCCAAAAGTTTTTGGTAATTTTAAACGGGTGCCTGCAAAAGAGAGATTACTTCTAATTATCTCTTTTGCAGACACCCGTTAAAGGCTGCGCTATCTGCAGTTACTTTCTGTTGCGGAAAATCTTTTCAAGCTCAACGAAGCCGTCCCCGCCATCGTCCGAGTCTATTGTGCTTGTGATAAAGTCGCCCAGAGAGCCGCTTGTTGTGGTGCTGATAACCTGATCCTCACCGCTGAAATTGCCCTTAGCTGCGCTTGCTGCGGTTTTAAGGTCGCTGAAGCAGGTTGCGATAACGGAAATAACGATTGTATCCTTAAGGTCGGGATTGTAGTTTGCACCGGAAATAATCTGCGCTCCGGGGCAGGCAACCTCTGTAATCTTGTTCATTGCGTCGTCAACGTCAGAAAGAAGCAGGTCGGGTGAAATTGTAACGTTAACAAGCAGTCTGCCTGCATTTGCAATAGAGGTTTCAAGCAGCGGGCTGTTTACTACCTGCTGAACTGCGTCCTCTACCTTCTTGTCGCCTGAGCCTGAGCCGATAGCAATATGAGCGTCCCCTGCGTTCTGAATGATGGTGCAGAGGTCGGAGAAGTCGGTATTCATAAACGCTGTCTTGTTTACCATATCGGAAATGATCTTAACCGAGCGGTACAGAACATCATCTACCATTGCGAAAGCCTGCTGGAAGGTAAGCTGCTTTTCGTTAAGCTGGAGCAGACGCTGGTTGGGGATAATAAGCAGAGCGTCAACGTGCTTGCGCATTTCCTCAATGCCCTTCATAGCCTGATTCATTTTCTGCTCACGTTCGAAAGCGAAAGGCTTTGTAACAACGCCAACCGTGATAATGCCCATTTCCTGTGCAATTTCGGCAATTACGGGAGCAGCGCCTGTACCTGTACCGCCGCCCATACCTGCGGAAATAAACACCAGAGCAGCGCCCTCGAGGCACTGTTCAATTACATCTCTGTCCTCTCTTGCAGCCTCTGCGGCAACCTCGGGTCTTCCGCCTGCGCCGCGTCCCTTTGCACACTTTCTGCCGATCTGAACTCTGCGCATAAGATTCTTGTCAAGGGTCTTGAGAGCGGCAACATCGGTGTTTATTGCTATGTATTCAATAGAAACGTCACTGCTGGAGTTAGGGTCCTTGATGCCTAGCTTTGCCATGTGGCTGAGTGCGTTGCATCCGCCTCCGCCAACGCCGATAACCTTTATATTAACATTATATTCCGCACTTTCGTCGAAGTTGTCCTCGTACTCGTTTCCAACCTCTACTTCGAATCCGTCT
Source organism: uncultured Clostridia bacterium (assembly GCA_945910715.1). GTDB lineage: Bacteria > Bacillota > Clostridia > Oscillospirales > Ruminococcaceae > Ruminiclostridium_E. Next base: position 7,118 of record CAMDZU010000011.1, on the reverse strand, counting down.
TCATCGATTTCAACAGCCATCTTGTACCTCCTGATGTGATAGTCACATTCTCGCTAAACTTATTATAATTGTAACAGATTTTCTTTGTAATTTCAATAGTTTTTTTGAAATTTATTTACATTTTGTGTATTTTCCTTTAAAAAGGCTCAATATATCCGCAAACGCTTTGTCTTTCTTACAAAACTTCTGTTTTTATTCGCCATTATTTTCGTCAGGCTCTTCGGAAATTCCGTCGCTTGAAATATCTCCGTCCGAGCCTATTTCCTCGGGCTTTGCCTCTGTGACGGGAGCCTCGGTAATATTTCTCTGTGCGATTTTCTCCGTATTTGTAAGCAGCAGCGAAACCTTTTCGTTTTTGCCGATTTCGTTTTCCACAAGCTCCTTTGCAATAACGAACTTTTCGCTCAGCTGCTGGGTTGAGCCGAGAATAAGCTCAATTCTGCCGTCATACCACATTGTAACGGCAAGCTTATCCGCAATGTTTATTTCGGTTATATTGTCAAGCTCCGTATCAATAAGGGTTTTCTCTATTTTTTCAAGCAGCTCAAGCTGTGACGGATCCTCGGTTTCCATAAAGCCGCCCTCTGCTGCGCCCTCGGTGGGCTTCATACCGTCAATTACAATTGCCCCCTCCTTTGGGGAATTGCTTATTTCAAGTATTCTGCCGTTTCTCGAAAGAATATAGTATTTATTGTCCCAGAATACATTGTAAACAGGCTGTGCGCCCGTAATTACAAAGGTTATTGTTGAGGGGAAAACCTTTCTGATTTCCACCTTGTCAATGTAAACCAGCTTGTCGAGCACTCTGCTTTCCGCCGATTTTGTATCAAGCCGCACAAGGTTTTCGTTTCCTGCAAGACCGCTTGCTTCAAAAATCTGTGCGTCGGTATATTTGGACTCCCCCTCGACGGTCATTTTTTCCGCATTGAACAGCACCGTTACAGACAGAATGGAGAAAGTCGCCACAATGACAATACCGAGCATAACGTAATACAGGATTTTGTTGCCCGAACGACGTTTTCTTTTTTGAGCCTTCTTCTGCGGCTGGGGCTTGCGCCTTGCAAGCTGTGTTGGGGGCACCTCGTGCAACGCTTCACGGGAATAGATTTCCTGCTGTCTTTGCTGACGTGGGGTTGGCTTTATGTGCGAGGGCGTACCCGTTTTGTATTTCACCGTGTTGGTTTTTTTGTCCACCTTGAGGGTTTTCACGTTAAGCTTTTTTCTTCTTTTCCTCGGTTTATTGAATTCGGGCACTTTTTCTCACCGCCTTTTAACATCTTTTTATATCCGCACCCACGTTACGCAGATTTTTCTCTAAATTCTCATAGCCACGGTCAATGTGACTGATATTGCTTATTTTTGTAACTCCCTCGGCAAAAAGTCCTGCCGTAACAAGAGCCGCTCCGCCTCTCAAGTCAGCCGCTTCAAGCTCTGCTCCCGAAAGTCGGTCAACTCCCTCTACCACCGCAACTCTGCCGTCTATATTTATTTTCGCCCCAAGCCTTGTAAGCTCGGCGGCGTGCTTATATCTGTTCTCGAAAATGGTTTCAACGAAAATACTTGTTCCTTTCAAAGCGGTGCAAAGCGCCATTACAAGTGGCTGTGCGTCGGTGGGAAAGCCCGGGTGAACAGAGGTTCTTACCGTTCCCGGAGATTTCAGCGCCTTTTTTGCATTTATGTAAACGCTGTCCCTGTTAAAGCTGTAAATGCTGCACCCTGTCTGCTCCAGCACCGATATAATCATGCTTAAATGGCTGCTGCACGCCTTGGTGAGAATAAGCTCTCCTCTTGTTATTGCGCCGCAGCAGAGATAGGTTGCGGCGGCAATTCTGTCGGGAATGATTGTGTGCTCGCAGCAGTCAAGCCGCTCCACTCCCTCAATGATTACCGTGCTTTCCCCTGCGCCCTTGATTTTTGCGCCGCATTTTGTGAGAAAATCCGCAAGGTCAACAATTTCGGGCTCTCTTGCCGCATTGTGTATTTCGGTAGTTCCCTTTGCAAGGACTGCCGCAAGCATTATGTTTTCCGTTGCGCCAACCGACGGCATTGCAAGAGCGATTGCCGCCCCGTGAATACCCTTTGGCGCAGTACAGTCAAGATAGCCGTGCTCCTCGTTGATTACAACCCCCATCTTCCTAAAAGCGTCAAGGTGAAAATCAATTGGCCGTGGGCCAAGCTCGCAACCGCCTGGAAAGGACAGTCTGCAATGTCCCGTTCTGCCTAAAATTGCCCCGAGAAAAACAATCGACGAGCGCATTTCACGCATTAACGACGAGGGCACGTCGGTATTTGAAATAACCGACGAGTTTACCGAAATACTCCCCATTTCCCGCCTGCACCTGCAGCCAAGGCAGCTCAGTATTCTGCAGGCTGCGTCGCAGTCGGTAAGGGAGGGACAGTTGTGGAGAGTGCTTTCACCGTTGCACAGCGACATTGCCGCAAGCAAAGGCAACGCACTGTTTTTCGCACCCTGTACCTTGATTTCGCCCTCAAGCCTTTTACCGCCCTGAATTACAATTCGCTGTGCTTCCGCCATAAATAACACCCTTTCAAAGCATTTTACCTTGTATATTATGCTTCAGGGTGTTTTTTTGTCATTATCCGCTTATCTTGTTGTCAAGGAGGGTGAGAATTTCGCTTAAAATTCTGTCCGCCGCATTGGTTATTGCCATTTTCCTTGCGTTCTCGCTCATCATTTCAAGTCGGTCACGGTCGTTGTAAAGACCGCTTACCAGCTCGATAAGCTTGGATTTGTCAAGGTTTTTATCCTCAACGAGAATAGCCGCATGGCCATTCTGCATTGTAAGAGCGTTGTAGTACTGATGATTTTCCGCCGCCTGGGGAAAGGGAATAAGAATACTTGCTCTGCCTATTGCCATAAGCTCCGTAAGGGTCATTGCCCCCGCCCTTGAAATTACAAGGTCTGCGGCGCACATACAGGTGTACATATTGTCGATATATTCACGGAGATGAACACGCTTCGGGTCGGGCTCAAGTCCGCTTTCACGCATAAGCCCGTCGAACATATCCTTGCCGTTTCCACCGTAAGCGTGAATGTGGTTGATGTCCCCCTTTTTCTGCTCCCATTTGAGCAGCTCCACCACCGCCTCGGTTATTTTGTTTGCCCCAAGACTGCCGCCGAAGGACAGAATGGTCATTCCCTCGGGAAGACCCAGCCGTTTTCTTGCCGCCTCACGCTCCTCAATGGGGATATTGTTGCGGAGGGGATTTCCCGTTACAACACACCTTTCGGGGTGGTGAAGATGCTTTATTGCGTCCTCTGTGGCAACGAAAACCTTGTCCACCGTCTTTGAAAGCAGCTTTGTGGTTACTCCCGGGAGAGAGTTGCTTTCGTGAGTTGCGGTCTTTATTCCAAGCTTAGCCGCCGACAGCAGAACAGGCGCAGAAACATAGCCCCCCGTACCTATTACAATATCAGGCTTAAAGCCCTTTATCAGCTTCTTCGCCTGTGACTGTGCGGTAACGTAATAGTAAGCCGCTTTTGCGTTTCTTACTATGTTGCGGAGGGAAAGCTTTCGCTGAAGTCCCGCCATTTTTATTCCGCAGAACTCATAGCCTGCCTTTCTGACAAGCCGTGCTTCCATTCCCTCGGGCGTTCCCACAAACATAATTCTGCTTTCGGGGAAAACGCTTTTTATTTTATCTGCAATGGCAAGAGCAGGATTGATATGTCCTGCCGTACCTCCTGCCGCAAGCAATACTCTCATTCAAGGGCCGCCTTTCGTGATACTTCAAGTACAACTCCCATTTCCGCCAGCTGAATAAGCAATGCCGTGCCGCCGTAGCTGAAAAACGGCAGCGAGATACCTGTGTTTGGCATTGCGTTGGTAACAACCGCAATATTCATCAGCGCCTGTATTCCTATCTGCGTGCCTATTCCTATGCAAAGCATCATTCCTGCCTTGTCCTTTGCTCTTGAGGCTATGTAGTAGCATCTGAAAACAAGAATAAGGAACAGCAGTACAACCAGCATTGCGCCTACAAAGCCAAGCTCCTCGCAGATAATGGAGAAAACGAAGTCGTTCTGCGATTCGGGCAGGTAGGAGTATTTCTGACGTGAATTGCCAAGACCCAATCCGAAAAGTCCACCCGAGCCAACGGAAATAATGGACTGATAGGTCTGGAAGGTAACGCCCGTAACGTCCGATTCAGGGCTTAAAAAGCTTTGTATTCTATCCCCCATATAATCATAGCCAACCGCCTTCATAACAAGGATTACAAGAATACCGCCCGCTCCTACAATGAGCAGGAAAACCGCCATGTGCTTTGCTCTGCAGCCTGCCACGAAAATCATTATCACACCGATTACGCCGATAATGATGGCGCAGGAAAGGTGAGGCTGAATTACAACGGCGCCTGCCGAAATTATCAGCGCTCCTGCGTAAACCATAAACACATATTTATCCTTTATCCGCTCGCCGAATTTCTGCGTAAAGTAGGCGATTACGATAATAAATGCCAGCTTTGTTATTTCCGAGGGCTGAAACTCAATGCCGAAAATGGAAATCCAGCGCTTTGCACCGCCGTGCTTAATGCCGATAAATTTTGTTGCAACAGTTAATATTGTGGAGCAGACAAAGATTACTCTCACAATCTGTTTCTGCAAAAGCCACTCGTAATTGATATGAGAAACCACAAACATTGCCGCAAGTCCAAGACAAGCAAAGCCTGCCTGACGCTTTACATAGAAAAAGCTGTCCTGTCTTTCCGTCCACGCAACCGCATAGCTTGCGGAAAACATCATTACAATGCCGAATACAAGCAGAATCAGAATTATGGTAAAAAGAGGATAGTCAAATCTGCCGCCAATATCCCAGAACGGTATTCTCTGCTTCTTGCCTGTACCGCTGCGATTTTCAGACTTCTGACGAGCAATTCTTATATTGTTGTTGCCTGTGCTGCGCTTTCTGTTTGCAGCAGTACGTTCAGCCATTTGCAGCCCTCCCGAGTAATATTATAAGCCGGATACCAGCAGAACGCCGATTATTCCGCAGCCAAGGGAAATCAGCGAAAATACAGTGTCAATCTTCTTTTCGCTCCAGCCTCTTATTTCAAAGCTGTGATGAATAGGGGTCATCTTGAAAAGTCGCTTGCCGTGGGTGATTTTGAAGTAGGTCATCTGAATAAGCACCGAAAGGGCTTCCCAGATATACACTGCGCTGCATATAATCATTATTATTTCAACGTCAGCCCCTACGCCAAGGGCGCACACAATGCCCCCGAGAAACAGCGAGCCCGTATCCCCCATAAACACCTTTGCAGGGTGAGCGTTCCAGATAAGGAAGCCTATAAGAGCGCCGCATACGGCAATGCCCAGTGCCTGAAGTCCCGTAAACTGCAATAATGCACAGACAACCACCATTGCGGCGCAGTAGTTGAAGGTAACGCTTGTGCAAAGTCCGTCAATGCCGTCCGTAAGATTAACCGCATTTACAAGATACAGCATGCCAAGTCCCATAAGAAGGTAGTAGAAAATCCACAAGTCTATCTGTCCGATAAAGGGTATGCTGATTATTGTCCTTGTGTCGCCCATAATGAACTTTGCGGTAAAATATGCCGCAATAATAAGCACCTGAAAAATAATCTTCTGATTAGGCGTAAGTCCCTCGTTCTGCTTTTTCTTTATCTTGATAAAATCGTCAAGGAAGCCTACAAATCCAAAGCTGACTGCCATTACAATTCCCGAAACAGCGTTGAAAAGATTAAGTTTTTCCGCTCCCTCAGCCTTAAGCTGACCCGTGCTGTAAAGAAGAACAAGCCCTACCGCAAAGGCAAGGACAGTACCTATTATAAACATAATTCCCCCCATTGTGGGAGTGCCCTGCTTATCCTTTTTGTGCCATGCTGGACCTATGTCAAGAATTGTCTGCCCGAATTTCAGCTTTTTCAGCTTTGGAATAATGATAAATCCAAGGGCAAAGGTTGAAATAAAGCCCACAAGCGCCGTTACTGCTATTGACCAAACGTCCAAAACTATCCCTCTCTTACTTCTTCATAATTTCTGCAACAATCTTATGCTCGTCAAAATCCATATAATCGTCGCCGATTACCTGATAGGTTTCGTGACCCTTTCCGCAAAGCGCCACAATGTCTCCTTTTTTTGCCTCGCTAAGTGCAAATTTTATTGCGTCAAGGCGATCAACGTAAATGCTGTATGGTATATCGTAGGGAAGTATTCCCTCCATAACCTGGTCGATTATTTTAACAGGGTCCTCAAACCGTGGGTTATCCGAGGTAACGACTGCATAATCCGCAAGCTGCGCCACCGTTTCACCCATTGCCTTGCGCTTTGTGTCGTCACGCTCTCCCGCCGCACCGAAAAGACATATTACTCTGTGAGTGGCAAAGGATTTTATGGTTGTGAGGATTTTCCGCAGTGCGTCCTCTGTGTGGGCGTAGTCGCATATTACGGTAAAATCTCCGTCGTAGATTACCTCGCTTCTGCCCTTTACACCCGTGCATTTCTGCACCGCCTCAACACAGCTGTTTATATCAAAGCCAAGCCTTTCGCAGACAGCCACCGCCGCCATAGAGTTAGCCACGTTGAATCTGCCCGGCATTTTAAAATCAATACGAAAGGCTTTTTCGTCAGCCCTTGAGGAAAGCCAATAGGAAATGCCCGAATTTCTGCTTTGAATACCTGTGCTGAAATAATCCGCTTTTTCCTCTGTACTGTAAGTGTAAACAGGGATTTCAAGCTCAGCCGCAAGCCTTTTTCCGTACTCGCCGTCAATGTTTACAACGGCGCACCTGCTCATATTGAAAAGCATTTTCTTTGCCTGATAATAGTTTTCCATTGTGCCGTGATAATCAAGATGGTCTTGGGTAAGGTTGGTGAACACCGCACATTCAAACTGTTCGGAGCAAATTCTGTACTGTGCAAGCGCCTGGGAGGACGCCTCCATAATGCAGTATTCAGCTCCGTTTTCAGCCATTTCCGCAAAATAGCGGTACAAATCCATCTGCCTTGGAGTTGTTAAATGAGCCTCATAGACCTTTCCGCAGACGTCATAGCCGATTGTACCGATTGAGCCTGCCTTGTGACCCATTTCGTTCAGCATGGACTTTATCACGTTTATAATGGTGCTTTTTCCGTT